>JBAXXO010000049.1:0-15667 GCA_037127855.1 Alphaproteobacteria bacterium | reverse complement strand
GACAGAATGCTGCCATCCGGCAGGGTCACTTGTCGTAGCCCGTCAACTTTCTTGAGATACATATGCGGTTCCTCGTCCAACTTGACCAAATTGCCCGACCGCAATTAAGCAACCGTGAAGCTTGGCGGGACAGGGGGTTGAGAGTAGGACTGATTTTCCTATATTGCGGTGGGAATTCCTTGTGAAAGCCCCAGTCATGCGCGACCGTCCGCTCAATTCCCTGGGCCTGCCCAAGGCCCCTGCCGACACCCGAGTCGTGGTGGCGATGTCGGGCGGCGTCGACAGTTCGGTCGTGGCAGCGATGCTGGCCGAACAGGGCTATGACGTGGTGGGCATCACCTTGCAGCTTTATGACCATGGTGCGGCACTGGCCAAAAAGGGGGCCTGTTGTGCGGGCCGCGATATTCACGATGCGCGGCGGGTGGCCGAAACCATGGGCTTTGCGCATTATGTGCTGGATTACGAAAACACCTTTCGCGACGCCGTGATCGAGGATTTTGCCGATGCCTATCTGTCGGGGGCGACACCGGTGCCCTGCATCCGCTGCAATGAGCGGGTCAAGTTCAAGGACCTGCTGGCGACGGCGCGTGACCTGAACGCCGATTGCATGGCGACGGGGCATTACATTCAGCGCAAGATGGGCCGCGGGGCCGAATTGCACAGGGCGGTCGATGCAGGCCGGGACCAGAGCTATTTCCTGTTTTCAACCACACCCGAGCAACTGGACTATCTGCGATTTCCGCTGGGGCATCTCGGGTCCAAGGTGGAAACACGCGCTTTGGCGGCGAAATACGGGCTGCCCGTGGCTGACAAGCCCGACAGTCAGGACATCTGTTTCGTGCCGAACGGCAACTATGCCGCGGTGATCGAAAAGCTGCGGCCGGGCGCGGCCGATCCGGGCGACATCGTCGATCTGGCGGGCAATGTGCTGGGCCCGCATCGCGGCGTGATCCATTATACCATCGGCCAGCGCAGGGGTCTGGGCATCGGGGGTCTGGATGATCCGCTCTACGTGGTCAAGCTGGACCCTGAGGCGCGGCGCGTCATCGTGGGTCCCAAGGCCGCACTGTCAACGCGGGTCTTCCCGGTGCGTGAAATCAACTGGCTGGGCGACACCGCTTTTGACAGCCAGCCCGAATGGCACGTGCAGGTCAAGGTCCGATCGACCCGCCCGCCGCGGTCCGCCATCTTGCGGCCACTGTCGGCCACCGAAGCCGAGGTCGAATTGCTGGACCCCGAGGATGGCGTGGCTGCCGGACAAGCTTGCGTTTTCTACGCGACCGAGGGCAGCCGCGTCTTTGGCGGCGGCTGGGTTTGGCGCGGGCATTAACCCTGCTCCCCTGCGGCAAGACAAACCGACCGCTTGCCTCTTCACATTGGCGCAAATACTCATCTTTACAACGCAGATCCATGTCGTACCGCCAAAGGTTCGCCCCAGGATTACCCCAACGGCATCCGCGCCTCGACCATTCCGGCATACCAGCTCGCCCCAAAGGGGATGACCTGATCGTCAAAGTTATAGGCGGGGTGGTGGACCATCGCCGTGTCCCCATTGCCGACAAATATATAGGCACCAGGGCGCTCTTGCAGCATGTAGGAAAAATCTTCGGCCCCCATCACCGGCGGCGTGTTGTCATCGACGCTGCCCGATATGGCCTGGGCGACCTGCACGGCATAGCGGGTGTTGGCCTCGGCGTTTATCGTCACCGGATAGCCGCGCTGATAGTTGACCTCGGCCTTGCCGCCAAGGGTGCGCGCAGTGCCTTCGGCAATCTCGCGCAGCCGGGCCTCGACATAGTCTTGCACAGCGGCATCCATTGTTCGGACCGTGCCCTTCATCACCACCCGGTGCGGAATGACGTTGTGGGCGGTTGAATCGGTCGCCACGGTACAGATCGAGACGACGACCTGCTTTAGCGGATCTACCCCGCGGCTGGCGATGGTTTGCAAGGCGACGATGATATGGGCAGCCAGAACCGTGGTGTCGATGCAATCATGCGGTTTGGCGGCATGGCCACCCTTGCCGGTGACGGTGATCTCGACCGTATCTGCCGCGGCCATCATGGCACCGGGGCGGATCGCGAACTGGCCGACCGGGATGCCGGGCATGTTATGCATGCCGTAAACCTCTTGGATTCCCCAGCGGTCCATCATGCCATCGGACACCATCTCACGTCCGCCGCCGCCGCCCTCTTCGGCGGGCTGAAATATGCAGATGCAGCGGCCGTCGAAATTGCGGGTCTCGGCGAGGTAGCGGGCGGCGCCGAGCAGCATCGCGGTGTGGCCGTCATGGCCACAGGCATGCATCTTGCCGGGCGTGGTGGAGGCATAGTCGAGGCCGGTCTGTTCGGCGATCGGCAGTGCATCCATATCGGCACGCAATCCGATCACACGGCCCGAGTCGGTGCGGCCCTTGATCACGGCGACAACACCGGTCCGACCGATGCCGGTCACCACCTCGTCGCAGCCGAACGCGCGGCACAGGTCGGCGACGCGGGCGGCGGTGCGGTGAACGTCGAATTGCAATTCGGGGTGGCGATGGAAATCCTGACGCCACGCGCTGATCTCGGGCAGCAGGGCGGCGATGCGGTTCTTGACGGGCATGGGGCACTCCTTTGCGGCAGATTGGGTCAATCGGGGCCGCGCTGCAAGAGGAATGGGTTTGCAGCGTTGGCGTGTTGGGGCTGAGGGTGCAAATGAGTATTTGGGCCAGTATGAAGGCAGGATCACGGGGATGGCTGTGTCAGGGCGCGGCGATCCTGACACCATGGCGGGCCGCGAGATCGCAGAAGAATTGCCACGCGACGCGGCCCGATCGAGCGCCACGTGTGGCCTGCCATTCGATGGCCTCGGCCCAAAGCCGATCTTCTGGCAGGGTCAGGCCATATTCCGCCATATAGCTGCGGATCATCGCCAGATAGTCATCCTGCGTGCAGGGATGAAAGCCCAGCCAAAGACCGAAGCGGTCAGACAATGAGACCTTTTCCTCGACCGCCTCACCGGGGTTGATGCCGGTCTGACGTTCGTTGTCGATCATCTCGCGTGGCATCAGGTGGCGGCGATTTGACGTGGCGTAGAACAGCACGTTTTCGGGCCGACCCTCGATACCGCCGTCCAGCACAGCCTTGAGGCTTTTGTAATTCTGGTCGTCATGCGCAAAGGAGAGATCGTCGCAAAACAGCACAAACCGGGCGTTGGAGGCGCGCAGATGGGTCAGCAGGCGGGTGACCGAGTGCAGATCTTCGCGGTTCAGTTCTACGATCTTCAGATCATGCCCCTCGGCGCGGACGGCGGCGTGCACGGCTTTGACGAGGCTGGATTTTCCCATGCCGCGCGCGCCCCATAGCAGGGCGTTGTTGGCCGGCAGGCCTGCGGCGAAGTGGCGCGTATTGGCCAAAAGCGTGTCGCGGGCGCGGTCAACGCCGATCAGCAGCCCGATATCGATGCGGGCGACATGGGCGACGGGTTCCAGCCGTTCAGGTGACGTATGCCAGACAAAGGCCTGACCCGACAGGTCGGGGGCCACCAGGGGCGCCGGGGCTAGACGCTCCAGCGCCTGGGCGATACGGATCAGGGGATCGGTCATGCGTCGTCGACGTCAGGTTCAACCCAGGTGCCGTCGGCCTTTTCACGCGCCTCGCGCTGCTGTTCAAAGCGGACGATGATCCAGATCGAGATTTCGTAAAGCGGGTAGATCGCCGCGAACAGGATCAGCATCGAGGTCACATCGGGCGGGGTGATCATCGAGCACAGCACCAGCATTCCGACGATTGCGTATTTGCGGGTCGCGCGCAGGCCCTTGGACGAGATGATCCCGGCACGCCCCAGCAGGGTCAGCAGCACCGGCAGTTGGAAGCTGAGGCCGAAGGCCAGCAGGAAAGACATGGTCAGGGAAAAGAACGCCTCGACCGAGCCATTATAGACCACGCCCGAGGGGGTGTGATTGATCAGCGCGTCCTGGCCCGATTCCAGCGAGGCCGTCAGACTGTCTTGAAAGGCCAGAAAGAACGAGAACACCTGTGGCAGCACCGCGTAATAGGCAAATCCGGCTCCCAGCAAGAACATCGCGGGCGAGGCCAACAAGAAGGGCAGGAAAGCGTTCTTTTCGTTCTTGTAAAGGCCCGGGGCGATGAACCGCCACAACTGATAGGCGATGAAAGGGAACGACATCATGAAGCCGCCCCAGACCGCGATCTTGAGCGTGACAAAGAAGCCTTCCTGAACCTTGATCAAGACCAGTTTGCATTCCTGACCGCGCGATTGCAGCGCCTCGCACATCGGGTGCGACAGGAAGCCAAAGAAATACCCCCATAAGTAATAGCCGACACAAAAGAAGAAGACGAAGGCCGCAAGGCAGTAAAGGATGCGGTTGCGCAGTTCTTTCAAATGCTCGATCAGCGGGGCGGCCGAGCCATCCAACTCGTCGGTCGTGCTCATGAGGGATCTGCTTTCTTGCTGGATTTGCGGACGGGTCTGGCGGCTGGTTCAAGGGTATTGGGCTTGGGCTTGGACTTGGCCTTGGCGGCGCTGGTTATGGACACCGCAGCCTTGCTTGCGGCAGGCGCGGTACTGGCATCTGGCGCAACGGCCTTGGGCTTGGTGACGCGCTTTTTCGGCGCAGCGGCGCGTTGGGTCTGCGCGGCGGGCAGAGGCGGCAGGATTGAGGGCTGTGGCTGGGATGGCTGCGGCTGATAGGTGCCGTCGTCGATGGCTTTGAGCTTGGCGGTTTGCTCGGCGATGACGGCCGCCTTGGCTGCCTGTTTGTCGTACAATGCCTGCGTAGCCGCCCCATGTGCGGGTTTGGCGGGAGGGACGGCAGCATCCAAATCCGCCTGCCAGTCAGCAAGATCGTCAAGTGCCTCGGACTCGTCAGACGGGCCGGGGTCGGTTTCAGCGGCGGTCAGGTCGCCCGAAAGCACTTGAGCCGCGGCGGGTTGGGTGGCGCTGGATTGCAGGGATGTCGCAGCCGCATCGATCGCAGGGACAGCAGGCATCGGGGCCGGGACCAGCGGTTTCATCGGCGGGGCCGAGGGTTTGGCCGCGTTCTTGATCGGGTCCCATTTTTCGAACTTGTCGGCGGCGGATTTCACGGCATCCAGACCCATCGCCTTGGGCGAGGTCAGGCCTTTGAGATCCTTTGTCACATCCTTTACGCCGGTTTCCTTGGCCGCCTGTTCCATGGCCCGCGAAAACTCGCGGCTCATCTGGCGCAGTTTGGCAGTAAAGCGGCCCATCTGGCGGAACATGTCCGGCAGGTCCTCGGGGCCAATCACGATCAGGGCGACGACACCAATGACCATCAATTCGGCCCAACCGAAATTCAACATGTTTCAGACCTTCCGGGTGTCCGCAAAAGCAGGGTCAAATCTTTTCTTTTTCGATCGGCGTCACGTCTTTGGCCACGGTCGTCTCGGAAGCCGCAGCCTCGGCCTGTTTGTCGAGGTCGGCCTGACCTTCGCCGACGCCCTTCTTGAAGGCACTGATGCCCTTGCCGACTTCGCCCATCAGGCTGCTGACCTTGCCGCGACCAAACAGCACCAGAACGACGGCGGCGATCACGATAAGCTGAAGCGGTCCCATTGCATGCATATTCATTCTCCTTCACAGGGCGGGGTGCCCCGTTGTCAAATCCCTAGGCCAGTCTGCGAGGGCATCAAAGGCCATTCCCGGGCAGATGGGGCTTTTCAGTCGAGCCAACTGACACTATTCTGTCAGTAGCCCACAGGTTGCCCAGATGTCCCGCTCCGACCGATTGTTCGACCTGATCCAGACCCTGCGCGACGGGCGGTTGCACCGTGCGGCCGATCTTGCCCGGCGCATGGGGGTGACCGAGCGCACGATATGGCGCGATATGGCGACGCTGATGCAATCGGGCATGCCGGTCGAGGGGGCGCGGGGGATGGGCTATGTGCTGCGCCAGCCTGTCACACTGCCGCCGATGATGCTGTCGGCAACCGAGTTGGAGGCGCTGCGGCAGGGGCTGCGTCTGATGGCGCAGAACAGCGACCCGCTGCTGGCGCGGGCGGCGCGGGGCTTGGCGGCCAAGGTGGCATCGGTCACACCCGCGCCCGCCGACCCCGAACCGGATGATCTGTTCCACATCACGAACCGCGAGCCGATCCGGGCGGCGCGGCATCTGCCACAGTTGCGCCGCGCCATCCGCGACCATGAGGTGCTGTCGCTGACCTATATCGACAGCCATAGCCGCGAAAGCCATGGCGACATTCGCCCCTTACGGCTGCAAATGGCCGGCAAGACATGGTCGCTGATTGCGTGGGACGAGGGGGGCTGCTGCTTTCGCGCCTACCGCATTGACCGCATGATGGCCTTGGGGGCAACGGGCGAGGTCTTTGGCGATGACAGCGCCAAGGGCCTTGCGGCCTATCAGGCGATCATGTCGCAGGAAACACAAAACAGCGATCCCGGCGGATCATGAGCCACAGGGCGGTGCCCGGTTTGGGCAGGAACACGCCTGACACCGAAGCCGTCAGAAGGGATCCGTCAAACTCCATCCGAAAGTCGACAAGGCTTTCGCGGCCCAGATAGCGGGCGCGCTGGACCTGACCGCGGGCGGCGGTGCCGTCGGCGATGGTGGGCAAGGGGCCGCGTCCGGCGCGGTCAAAGTCGATCTTCAGATGCTGGGGACGGATCACGATATCCACCGCGGCACCGTCGATCTGGCCGGGCGTCAGAAAGCTGCCAAAGGCGGTCTGGGTCAGCGCGCCTTTGGACTGGCCATGGATCACGTTGATGTCGCTGAAGAACGCCGCAGCCGCCTTGTCAGCCGGGGCGTTGTAGACATTGTAGGGCGCCCCCTGCTGGACGATCCGACCCGCCCGCATCAGGACGATTTCATCGGCCATCCGCATCGCTTCATCCGGCTCATGTGTGACCAGCAAGACTGCGGCGCCTTCCTTTTTCAGCACATCAAGGGTGGAATCGCGGATGCCGTCGCGCAGGCGGTTGTCGAGCCCTGAGAACGGCTCGTCCATCAGCATGATGCGGGGGCGCGGGGCCAGGGCACGGGCCAGCGCAACCCGCTGCTGCTCGCCGCCTGACAATTCATGGGGGTGTTTGGCACCAAAGCCGGTCAGGTTGACCTTTTCCAGCAATTCGCCGACCCGCGCGGCATTGGCCACCTTGTCGCGCTGCAGTCCAAAGGCGATGTTGGCGGCCACGGTCAAATGGGGGAACAGGGCAAAGTCCTGAAACATCAGCCCGACGCCACGCTGTTCGGGCGGCAGATTGACGCCGGGGCCAAAGACCATACGGCCATCGATGGCCACCTGACCCGCATCCGGTCGATCAACCCCGGCGATCAAGCGCATAGTCGTCGATTTGCCGCAGCCGGATGGACCCAGCAGACAGGTCACGCGGCCCGCTTGGACCGTCAAGGACAGGTCCTGCACCGCCGTCTGTCCGCCAAACCGGCGTGTCAGCCCGTCAACCTTCAAGCGTGGCGCGTCCATGGGAACCTGAGTAATTTTCTAAGGTATCCCTAACAGCCCCGACGCCTGGCTTCAACCCCGGCCAAAGGGTGACGTCTGATGGGCGTTGTTACGCAAGTCAGTCAGCCGGCAAAAGAAAGACCAATCACCGAGCGCTGCCGGTTCGATGCCCAAAACGATGAAAATCACATCGTCGTATTGCCTACCCCACCGTCCAGCAAGATGTTCTGCCCAACGATATAGCCCGCATGTGCGCTGCACAAGAAGGCGCAGGTTGCGCCGAATTCGGCAGCCGTGCCATAACGCCGCGCCGGAATGCGCGCCATGCCCGCAGCCCGCACCGCCGGATCGCCGCCATCCAGCGCGCGGATGCGGTCAGTGTCATGGCTGCCCGGCAGCAGGTTGTTGATTGTGACGCCAAAAGGTGCGACCTGTCGCGACGTGCCCCCCACAAAGCCCGTCAACCCAGCCCGCGCCGTGTTGGACAGGCCCAGTTGCGGGACGGGCGACTTTACTGACTGGCTGGTGATGTTGACCACCCTGCCCCAACCCTTTGCAATCATCGCGGGCATCAGCGCGGTCATCAGGGCAATCGGCATCAGCATGTTGGCGTCGATGGCCCGCATATAGTCGTCACGCGTCCAGTTTTCCCATGACCCGGGCGGTGGGCCACCGGCATTGGTCACCAGAATATCAACCCCGCCATTGTCGACCCCAGCGGCGGCGGCGAGCACGGCGGCCTGCCCCTGCGGCGTGGTGATGTCGGCGACAACCGTCGTGACCTGCACCCCGAATGCCCGCAGCTCGGCGGCGGTCGCCTCGAGCGTCTGCGCCCCGCGGGCATTGATCACCAGATCAACCCCCGCCTCGGCCAAGGCCACCGCACAACCGCGCCCCAGCCCCTTGGATGCCGCCGTCACCAATGCCCTTTTGCCGCGAATGCCCAGATCCATCTGCAGTTCCTTCTGCTGGTTGCGAGAATTGTCTATTTTTTGCCGCCTATCGGCACCCTTTGTTGACCTTTCTCGCTGTTAGTTCCAGTCCTATCATGATCAAAACGTCACCTACCCCACCAGACAGCCGGATGGAGGCCATGGCCGCCAGCCCATCCAATCGCCCAAGCACCCCCCAGCCTGGTCATGCCTGTCAGGTCTTTCTGGCCAGTGACATCTATGTCACCTCAGGGGCCAATCAGGGCGACGGATTGCAGGGGCCACAAGAGGTTGACCAAGGCGATGTGTACCAGTTGGACAGGTATGCCGTGCCGCTGCGTCTGGTGGTCAGCCAAGCTGAGGGGCAGGACAAGCGTGTCGCACCAGGCTCGGAATTGGGCGAGGCGTGGGCTGCGATCCGGCTGGAGGCACGCTATGCAATGATGGCACCGGAGGGTGACAAGATGGACCTGTTGGTCCTGCTGTTGGGCGGGACCGAGCGTGTTGCCCTGCCCTTGTCGCCGATCGAAGCGCAAGTCGACTATACATTACTGTCGGTCGAGCCCGCCCCCGACACTATGCTGCTGGCCGATCGGCTGTGCCTGCCCTTTGCGCGGGGTACGATGATCACCCTGGCCCACGGCAATCAACGCGCGATCGAGGCGCTGAAGGCAGGTGATTGGGTCTTGACGCGCGATCACGGCAAGCAGTGCGTCCGCTGGATCGGCAATGTCAGGATGCGTGCAGTCGGGGCCTTTGCGCCGGTGGTGATACCGGCGGGCACTTTGGGCAATCTGGGCGACCTGATCATGAGCCAGCACCAAAGGGTGTTTTTGCCTCAGCGCCAAGAGCTGGCTGGGTTGTCGACCCATGAACTGCTGATTCGGGCGCGGCATTTCGTCGACAGCGCGCCTGTCTATCTGCGCGAAGGCGGCTTTGTCGACTACTTTGGACTGGTTTTCGATCATCACGAAATCATCTATGCCGAGGGTATTCCGGCTGAAAGCCTGATGGTGAACGACGCAACCCTCAGCCGACTGCCCCCCGAGATTGCCGCTGATATCTGAGCATGTTTGCCCGGCCTGATGCAAAATCCACATTTCACCACCGAGGCCGGATGGCGATTTCCGGACGCCATCGGCCCGAAGCGGCAGTTTAGGGCGCGCAAGGGGCGCGGGCTGTGATGGGCCCGGGATTTGCCCGTTGTGATGCAACCGCAGGCCCGGCGTCACGTCGCAGGTCATTTGCGGCGATGACACAGAAACGGCCTTGCTTTACCCCAAGCGGTTTTTCCGCTAGTTGCGCCTGATGGTTGACAATGCCCCAAAACTGCCGCCCGAAATCGCCCGCCGCCGGACCTTTGCGATCATCTCGCATCCCGACGCCGGCAAAACCACGCTGACCGAAAAGTTTCTGCTGTTGGGCGGCGCGATCCAGATGGCGGGCCAGGTGCGCGCCAAAGGCGAGGCGCGGCGCACGAGGTCGGATTTCATGAAGCTGGAACAAGAGCGCGGGATTTCCGTGTCGGCCAGCGCCATGTCCTATGATTACCGCCAATGGCGGTTCAATCTGGTCGACACCCCTGGCCATAGTGACTTTTCCGAGGATACCTACCGCACCCTGACAGCGGTCGATGCTGCGATCATGGTGATCGACGGGGCAAAGGGGGTGGAAAGCCAGACGCAGAAATTGTTCGAGGTTTGCCGGATGCGCGATCTGCCAATCCTGACATTTTGCAACAAGATGGACCGCGAAAGCCGCGATGTGTTCGAGATCATCGACGAGATTCAGGAAAGTCTGGCGATCGACGTGACACCCGCCTCGTGGCCGATAGGGGTGGGGCGCGAGTTTGTCGGGGCCTATGATCTGCTGCATGACCGGCTGGAAATCATGGACCGCGCCGACCGCAACAAGGTCGCCGAAAGCATCAAGATCGACGGCATGAACGACCCGCGTCTGGCCGAACACGTGCCAGCCGACCTTTTGGAAAAGTTCCACGAAGACATTGAAATGGCACGGGAACTGCTGCCACCCTTCAACCGGCAGGCGTTCTTGAACGGATCTTTGACGCCGATCTGGTTCGGCTCGGCGATCAACTCGTTCGGTGTCAAGGAACTGATGGATGGCATGGGCGAATATGGCCCGCAACCGCAGCCGCAAAAGGCGGCCGAACGCCAGATTGACGCGCAAGAGCCGTCTGTTGCGGGTTTTGTGTTCAAGGTTCAGGCCAATATGGACCCCAAACACCGCGACCGTGTGGCCTTTGTGCGGCTGGCCTCGGGGCATTTTCTGCGGGGCATGAAACTGCTGCATGTACGGACCAAAAAGCCGATGGCCATCGCCAATCCGGTGATGTTTCTGGCCGCTGACCGCGAATTGACCGAGGAAGCCTGGGCCGGCGATATCATCGGCATCCCCAATCACGGCCAGTTGCGCATCGGCGACGCCCTGACCGAGGGCGAGACGCTGCGCTTTACCGGCATTCCGTCATTTGCCCCGGAACTGTTGCAGACTGTGCGCGCGATGGACCCGTTGAAAGCCAAGCATCTGGAAAAGGCGCTGACCCAGTTCGCCGAAGAAGGGGCTGCCAAGATCTTCAAACCCATCATAGGTTCTGGCTATATCGTTGGGGTTGTTGGACAGTTGCAGTTCGAAGTGCTGGCGTCGCGGATCGAGGAGGAATATGCGTTGCCGGTGCGGTTTGAACCAAGCCAATTCACATCGGCCCGCTGGGTGAGCGGGACCAAGACCGAAATGGACAAGTTCATCAACGTCAACAAGGGCCATATCGCGACCGATAGCGATGGCGACACGGTGTTTCTGACCCGTCTGAAATGGGACATCGACCGGATCGAACGTGATTACCCTGCCCTGACCCTGTCTGCCACCAAGGAAATGATGGTCTGACGGGTGGAGTCGGTCTGCGGGCGCGCAGACCTGTCGGAGATGGGGTGCATCTGCCACTCTGTCTGCCACAATTTCGCCATGAATTAACGCAGACGCAACCGTTGTCCGCTAGGTATGGGACAGCCCGGTCACATCCCCGGCGCGACTACAGGGGTTTTGCATCATGGCCAGTTTCTCATCCGAACCACGCGCATTCCTGCGCTATGACACGGATGTTCCGGCGATGGTGACCAGTGCCACGATGCGGATCTCGGTCAAGATGCTTAGCGTTTCGGCCAGCGGCGCCATGGTACGAATGGACCGATTGTCGGCAAAAGTCTTTGATGACGATGTCTTTATGCTGGAAGTTTCCGGCATCGGTCGTTTTGCCGCCTACAAGAAATGGCGTCGCGATACCGATCTGGGCTGCAAGTTTGACGTTTCGGATCAAGACAGATTGTATCTGGCCGAACGATTGGCGGTTCGTTTTGGCCGCGCCAAGGTGCCGACGATGCCCGTGGCGGCGCTTGCGCCGCGTCCTTGACCTTTTCCGCACAATCCGCTAACCGACGCAAGGGGCCCGTTCGGGCGGCCAAACCCGACGCCGGGACGCCCGGAAATAGCGTCCCCAAACCATGTCGGCCCATCCGTACGGGATGGCCCGACGTTTTAGGACGTGCATGACCAAATTTAGTGACCTCGCGCTGGATCCTCGCGTGCTGCAAGCCGTGCTGGATGCAGGCTACGAAACCCCTACACCCATTCAGGCACAGGCGATACCGCCCGCACTTGAGCGTCGCGACGTGCTGGGCATCGCCCAGACTGGCACCGGCAAGACCGCCAGTTTTGTGCTGCCCATGGTGACGCTGCTGGGCCAAGGCCGCGCCCGCGCGCGCATGCCGCGCAGTCTGGTGTTGGCACCCACACGGGAACTGGCCGCACAGGTGGCGGAAAACTTTGACACCTATGCCAAATATACGAAGCTTACCAAAGCATTGCTGATTGGCGGCGTGTCGTTTGGCGAACAGGACAAACTGATTGACCGCGGTGTCGATGTGCTGATTGCGACCCCGGGTCGATTGCTAGATCACCATGAACGCGGCAAATTGCTGCTGACCGGGGTCGAAATCATGGTGGTCGATGAGGCTGACCGCATGCTGGACATGGGCTTCATCCCGGATATCGAGCGGATTTTCCAACTGACCCCGCCGCGTCGTCAGACCTTGTTCTTCAGCGCGACCATGGCGCCCGAGATTGAGCGGATTACCAACACCTTTCTGAAATCCCCGGTCAAGATCGAGGTGGCGCGTCAAGCCACCGCCTCGATCACGATCGAGCAAAAGCTGTTCAAGTTCACGCCCAGCCGCAAGGATCGCAGCTTTGCCGAAAAACGTGCCGTGTTGCGCGCCCTGATCAAGGGTGAAGGTGAAAGCTGCACAAATGCGATCATCTTTTGCAACCGCAAGATGGATGTCGATGTTGTCGCCAAGTCATTGAAACAGCATGGCTTCAATGCATTGCCGATTCATGGCGACCTGGACCAGTCAGTGCGCACCCGCACGCTGGACGGCTTTCGTGATGGAACCGTGCATTTGTTGATCGCCTCGGACGTGGCGGCGCGGGGTCTTGACATCCCGGCAGTCAGCCATGTGTTCAACTTTGACGTGCCTTCGCATCCCGAAGATTACGTGCACCGCATTGGTAGGACCGGCCGTGCCGGGCGTTTGGGCAAGGCATTTACCATCGCCACGCCGCATGATGACAAATATCTGGCAGCCGTCGAATCACTGGTCAAGATGCCGATCCCACAGGGAACCATACCAGAACGCGCTTTGGAGGCGGCGTCAGAGCGCGAAGATCGCCCCGCCAGCCGCGGTTCCATCCGCAGTCAGCGCCAGCCACGCGGAAGTGAACGCAAGGTCGAGGCAAGGGTTGATGCGATGCCGCTGATGGACGCTGGCACCGATGATATCGTCGTTGAGGAACCCAAGCGCGAAGCCCACCGCCGTGACGCACCGCACACCGACGCCCCCCGCAATGACGACCGGCGTATCGCACGCAATAGCAGCGAAGGCAGAAACACCAGTGATCGTCGGCCCAGCGACAACCGCTATCCACCGCGCTATGGCAATGACCGGGTGGTCGGAATGGGCGATCATGTGCCGGACTTCATTCTGCGCAGTTTCCGCATCGCTACACCGGCGACCGAGGAAACTGAGGACGAACAAGCCATCATATGACGGCGGACAGTTTCAGACGGTAATGAAATCAAGGGGGGCCAATGGACCCCTTGTCTATTCCGCAGCCAAGCGACTGATCACAATGGTCACTTCGGGCTTCTTGCCGATCTCTTCCATGGCGACCTGACGGAGAACGCGCTTTAGGGCTTCTTCCAGCTTGTCGTCATCTGCCAGCAGTTTCTGGCCGGCGGTTTCCATGAACTCGCTCAGATCCGCCTCAAGGGTTTCGGCCAGATCACGATTGCCCTTGCCCATCGTCGGCAGTCCGCGCAAGTCGACCCAGGCATCGCCCAAAGGATCGTTGTTCTCATCCAGAATCAGGGTCACGGTCAGATGGCCATTCAGCGCCATGCGGATCCGGTCGCGGATAACCCCGTCCATCGACCCGACCAGCGCCGAACCATCCAGATACATGCGCCCGGTCTCGATTTGATCCACAACCTGGGGCGCGTCTGCGGAAATGTCCAGCATTGTGCCGTTGGCGGCAATGACCGAACCGATGCCGGCCTGATGCGCGACCCGCATGTGTTCGCGCAAATGGCGATGCTCACCATGCATCGGGATCACCATATCGGGCAGCAACAACCGATGCACATGCTCCAGATCCGGGCGATTCGCATGGCCGGACACGTGGTACTTACCGGTCGTGTCGTCGATGACATTCACGCCCATTTCCGAAAATGCGTTGATGACCCGGCCCACTTCGCGTTCATTGCCCGGAATGCATTTCGATGAAAACAGGAACATGTCGCCCTCTTTCATCTCCAGACCCAGATATTTGCCGCGCGACAGTTGCGCAGAGGCGGCACGGCGTTCACCCTGACTGCCGGTCACGATCAGCATCAGATTGCGGCGTGGCACCTCCAACGCAGCCTCTGGCGTGATGATGGGCGGGAAATCGGTCATGACGCCCGAATCCTGCGCCGCCGTGACCATCTTTTTCATTGCGCGTCCCAGCAGACAAACCGAGCGGCCCGCCGCCCGCCCGGCCTCGGCCAGGGTTTTCAAACGGGCCACGTTCGAGGCAAAGGTGGTCGCGACGACCATGCCCCCTGCCCCGGCCACCAGTTCCGATATCGCGGTACCAAGCGTATTCTCAGACCGTCCGGGATGCAGCGAAAACACATTGGTGCTGTCACACATCAGGGCTTTGACCGGTTGTTCAGCCGCAATCGCCTCAAACCGGGCGTCATCCCACCCCTCACCCACACCCGGATTGGCGTCGAGTTTGAAGTCACCGGAATGCACGACGCGGCCCAGCGGCGTGTCGATGATCAGCGCGGCACTTTCAGGGATCGAGTGGCTGACCGGCACGAATTGCACCGAAAATGGCCCTGCCTTCACCACCGCTGGGCGCGGTTCGACAACACGTATGGTATCCTGCGCCAAGCCGGCCTCTTCGAACTTGATTCGGCCCAGCATCGCGGTGAAACGCCGTGCATAGACCGGCTTTTTCAACTGCGGCCACAGATGCGGCAAGCCACCCAGATGGTCCTCGTGGCCATGGGTGATGAAGATCGCCTCCAGCCGGTCCAGTCGCGCCAGCAACCAAGAGATGTCCGGCATGATCAGATCCACGCCGGGCGAACTGTCCATGTCCGGAAAAGCCACGCCCAGATCGACCAGAATCAGCCGCTCTTTCCCCTTGGGTCCGTAGCCATAAACATAGGCATTCATGCCGATTTCGCCGGCACCGCCCAAAGGTAGATAGATCAGTCTTTCACCCGCCATACGCATTCTCTTTGTTGTATTTGTTGATCAGGACCAGACCGTGCATCGTCAAATCATCCTCAACACTTTGAAATAGCTCTGTATCTTGTGCAAACAAGGACGCAAGGCCGCCGGTTGCAATCACCTTCATGGGTTGGTTACGTTCGCGCCGGACTGCACGCACGATGCCTTCGATCAGCCCGATATAGCCCCAATACACGCCTGATTGCATGCAAGCCACCGTATTCGTACCAATCGCATGGGCCGGTTTGCTGATGTCGACATGCGGCAGGGCAGCGGCAGCCATGTGCAGCGCCTCAAGGCTAAGGTTGACACCCGGCGCGATCACCCCGCCGACATAGGCACCGTCCACATCGACCACGTCAAAGGTGGTGGCGGTGCCAAAATCCACCACGATCAGATTGCCGCCATGCCGGTCAAAACCAGCCAC
>JBAXXO010000048.1:0-15801 GCA_037127855.1 Alphaproteobacteria bacterium | reverse complement strand
CAAGCAGAACTTGTCTTGGAAACCGATGGGCTAGAGGTGGATCACTGCGCCCATCAGGTGATCTTGAAGCTGGAAAGCATGGGTCTGGTCCGGGCCTGAGCCGACGGGTGCATCCCTGAAACACAAACGTCGCCGCTCTGGGCAGGGTTTGTCATCTGCGGTGTGGTCGTCACCGACGAACTGCGGGCATGAAATGCATCGGGCATCACCCCCCGGCACTGCCAACTCGGCCAGGGTGGATTGCGTTCAATCCGATTGTGGTTGAACGCAATACACCTAGTGAACCCAGACCGGCGCCATGTCATGCTGACGCGCCAAGGCAAAGGCCAGCTTGCAATCCGCAACCAGCGCGACGCGGTCACCGTTGGGGCGATGCACCGCGTAAATCGTGTCGAACCCCGCCGCCTGATCTTGCAATTCCTGCGGCAGATCCGCCACGGCAACCGGCCGCACATATACGATAGCGCGCTGCCCCTGCGGCAAGTCGTTAAATTTCACGTCCATTTCCGCCTCCTGTATTCCGCCCGATACGGATGGTTTGAACCACGGTTTCGGGTGCCTGACGACGCAAGTCGATATGCAACAACCCATGTTCCAGATTGGCACCTGCGACTTCGACCCCGTCGGCCAGCACAAAACTGCGCTGAAACGCGCGGGCAGCGATGCCGCGATGCAAGAAGACCTTCTCGCCGATATCCTCGGCCTGCCGACCGCGCACGACAAGTTGACGATCCTCGACCGTGATCGCCAGATCCTCTTCGCGGAACCCCGCGACGGCAAGGGTGATCCTGTAGAAATTTTCCGAAGCCGCCTCGATGTTGAAAGGCGGATACCCCTCGGACGCAGTCTTGGCTGTACGCTCTACCAGACGTTCCAACTGCTCAAATCCCAGCAGAAACGGATGCGAGCCGAAGCTCAGTTTCGTCATGTCATGTCCTTTTCAAAGCGACACCCTGCAGGCTGGCCCGTGATGGCACCAACCTGTGAATGTAATATGGGCGCGCCTGCCGTCCCCTGCAAGAGTCAGGTTGGCAGGATTTTTGCGGCAAATCGCTGTTTTGCCGCCAGATTCTTCCCTATTTGCCCCCGAATCACTGTAGCATCAGTCAGGCAAGCAGAATGGACCGTGATCTTGTCATGAACGCGCCCGCCGAATTGAATTTCGATGAAATGCTGTCCATCCGCCTTGGGGTTTTGCGGCAGGAACATCGTGAATTGGATGACGCCATTCGCGCGTTGCAGGAAAGCACCCGTGCCGATGCCTTGACGCTGCGGCGGCTGAAAAAGCAGAAACTTGCCCTGAAAGATCAGATCGTCAAGCTGCAAGACCAGTTGATCCCCGACATCATCGCCTGACGGCGCCGCAAAAGCCGGGTCTTGTCATGACCGCATGATCCGCTATGACGCGGAAGCATCACTTCGAATTGCGGGGCAGGATGGCAGTGGAAATCGGCATCATCATGGGCAGCCAATCGGACTGGCCAACGATGAAAGAGGCAGCCCTGGTGCTGGATCAATTGGGCCTGCCGTATGAAACCAGGATCGTCTCGGCACATCGCACGCCAGACCGTCTGTGGGACTATGGCAAGACCGCCGTGTCTCGCGGGCTTAAGGTGATCATCGCAGGTGCCGGCGGGGCGGCGCATCTGCCGGGCATGATGGCCAGCAAGACGCGCCTGCCTGTGATCGGTGTTCCCATTCAAACCAAGGCCTTGGCAGGTGTCGACAGCCTGTATTCGATCCTTCAGATGCCCAAGGGCTATCCCGTCGCCACCATGGCCATCGGCGCTGCCGGTGCGGCCAATGCCGGTCTGCTGGCGGCTGGCATCCTTGGCCTGACCGACGACGCCCTTGCGTCAAGGCTGGACGCGTGGCGTACGGCCCTGACCGCCTCGATCCCGGACGAGCCTGTCGATGTCTGACCCTTTGCAGGCCGGCGCGGTCATCGGCATTCTGGGGGGCGGGCAATTGGGCCGCATGCTGGCCGTGGCTGCCGCACGTCTGGGATTTCGCTGTCATGTCTATGAACCGGCTGCCAATTGCCCCGCCGCCGATGTCGCCCATGCCGTGACGAACGCTGCCCATGACGACATTGGGGCATTGACCACCTTTGCCGCCGCCGTCGATGTCATCACCTATGAGTTTGAAAACATTCCGACCGATGCGCTTAACCTGCTGGAAACACTGAAAGAAGTGCGCCCCAATCGTCGGGCGCTTGCCATATCGCAAGATCGCATCCTTGAAAAAGACTTTCTGACAGGCCTTGGCATCCGCTGCGCACCCTATGCCGCCGTCGCCTCGTTGGCCGATCTGCAGACCGCCATGTCCAGGATCGGTCTGCCTGCCCTCTTGAAGACCACGCGTCTGGGCTATGACGGAAAGGGCCAGTTTCGCCTGCAATCCCCGCAGGATGCGACCCGCGCCTGGACTGCGATGAACGGTGCCGCTGCGGTGCTGGAGGGGTTCATCCCCTTTACACATGAAGTCTCGGTCATCGCCGCGCGCGGCGCGGATGGGTCGGTCGCCTGCTATGATCCGGGCCAGAATGTCCACCGCAACGGCATCCTGCACAGCACCACCCTGCCCGCCAGGCTGACTGCCAACCAGCGCAGCGATGCCGTGCTGATGGCGGCCAAGGTGTTGAACGCGCTGGATTATGTGGGTGTGTTGGGGCTAGAGTTGTTTGTGACACCGCAGGCCCTGATCGCCAATGAGATCGCGCCCCGGGTCCACAATTCCGGTCATTGGACGCAGAATGGCTGTGCGGTGGATCAGTTCGAACAGCATATCAGGGCCGTTGCAGGCTGGCCCTTGGGCGATGGGTCGCGGCACAGCGATGTGGTGATGGAAAACCTGATCGGCGATGATGTCTTGCGCGTGCCGCAGATCGCCCGCGAACGCAACGCCGCCCTTCACCTATATGGCAAGACCGAGACGCGTGCCGGGCGCAAGATGGGTCATGTGAACCGGGTAAGGCCACTGGGCAAATGACGCTGCAGATGTCGGCCGCAAACCCGGCCTGTGGCTGCCAAGCCTTTGAGAGCGATGGGTTAACTGTAGGATTTCCGGCGAATCGTCAATCTACAACGCAGCTACATTGCGCCTACAAAGCCTCTACATTCCGATCTGCAAACCCTTCGGACCCGCGCTGTTAACCATTATCGCCGCATGGACCGCGACTCGGTTCAGGCGGCCCGCAGTTCGTTCGGACAATCCGGTTCTGTCACTCCTTGGCCGTGCGGCCGGGATCGGCCATGAAGGCGCGGCGCAGGGCTGCGGGCAGGGTCATCGCCGGGTCGAAGCGGCCTTTTTCCAAGAACTCCAACACCTGCGCAATGACCACCGGGTTCAGCATCAAGAAGGAATGGCTGACCGGCAACACCAGATGATCGACCATGCCCGCGACCCGCGTGCTTTCGACCGAGACCGTACCATCATTCGGGCCGGGAATCAGAATTCCGCCCAACGGGTTCAGCGCCACATTGCCCGCAATCACCCCAAGCTCGAAATCCACATCCGGCAAGGACAGCGGCACCGATCCGGCAGCGGTGCCCAGTTGCTGCCCCGCCGGCCCCATCAGCCATTGAAACGCCGTCCAGCCAGCGAACCTGTCCACCAGTTCCGATCCGCGGTTGGGCGGGGCCAGCATCACCACCCGCCCCATCATCGTGGGCCGCCTTTCAGCCAGCCAAAGCCGCACTAGGATTCCGCCCATCGAATGGGTCACGAAATGCACCGGCCCCACCGCCCCCTGAACCGCCTGTCCGACGACATCGACCAGCGTCTCGATCGGCCCCAGGGTCGAGGGATAGCCCACATTCGCCACCTGATAGCCATTGGCGACCAAGGCCCGTTCCATCACCCGAAACGACCCCTCGCTGCGCGCCAGACCGTGCAGCAGCACGACGCGTCCCGGCGTCGGCGCTGGCCCGTCTGGCTGTTGTGGCGACTGTGTTTTCATCAGGTCATGTGGCGCAGCTATATGGGTCTGCGCAAGAGTATTGTGCCAAATCCCGGCGGCATCGGGCCTTGACGCCCCCGGCCATTTGCGCCCGGGCCGAGGCTGCGGGTGGTCCAGACCAAAGCGAATGGGGGGATGTGCATCTCGCTTTCGGTCGGCTGCCTTGTGCTGTGGCCCCCCAATCCACATGTTGGTCTGGAAAGGACCCAGATGAAACAGGTCTCGCTTCCCGCATTGACGTCGGGCGCGCTGCGGGGCGCGCTGTATATGGTGCTGGCCGGGGTATGCTTTGCCTTTGCCAATGCGATGACCTTTGTGATCACAGCCCAACTGGGGTTTCTGCCGCAGTCAGACACGTTCTGGCAATATGCCATCGCGCTGCTGTTTTCGTTGCCCTTTGTTCTGCGCCACGGTCTGGCCGGGCTGAGAACGGACAAGCCGGTGGTGCATATCATCCGCGTCGTTCTGTCGGCCCTGGGCGTGCAGGCCTTTGTGACGAGCCTTGCCGCCGGCACACCGATCTGGCAGGTGATCGCCCTTGTGATGACGGCCCCGCTGTTTGTCTTGCTGGGGGCCAAGCTGTTTTTGGGCGAAACCGTCACCCCTGCCCGCTGGATCGCGGCCACGGTCGGCCTGATCGGCGCGTTGATCGTGGCGGACATCTGGAAAAGCGGCATCACCACCGCAACACTGTACCCGCTGGCCGCGGCCTTGCTGTGGGGCGGGTCGTCGTTGCTGACCAAATACCTGACCCGGACCGAGGCGGCATCTACCGTGACACTGTGGCTGCTGGTCTTGCTGACGCCGATCAATGCCGGCCTGTCGGTGCATGCCGGGTTCGAGCTGCCGACCATGGCCATTCTGGGCTGGCTGCTGATGGGCGGTGTCATCATGATGGCGGCGCAGTACCTGCTGACATGGTCTTATGCCGCCGCCGATGCCGCCTTTGTCCAGCCGTTTGACGACCTGAAACTGGTGTCCAACATCGTGATCTATGGTCTGTGGTTCGGCTATTGGCCCGCGGGCAATATCTGGCTGGGCGTCGCGCTGATTCTGGGGGCGTCGTTGTTCCTGCTCATGTCGTCGCGCGGCGAGGACGGCCAGCCGGTTCCCGCCTAAGCACTGGACAAATCCGCGCGGGCGGATCAGCTTGGGGAAATGGCTTTCAAAACCCCCCGCCTCGCCGCCCGCGCGCTGATCTTGCTGGATGACCGGCTTTTGCTGGTGAATGCCTATGCGGGTGGGCGGTCTGACCTGTGGTGCGCCCCGGGTGGCGGGGTCGAAGCCGGGGCGTCGCTGCATGACAACCTGATCCGCGAAGTGCATGAGGAAACCGGCCTGATCGTCAATGTCGGCGCGCCCGCTTTGGTGAACGAATTTCACGACCCGGCCACCGGGTTCCATCAGGTCGATCTGTTCTTTCGCTGCACCATCACCGGCGGTCAGGTTGACCCGAATTGGCGCGATCCGGCCCGCGTCGTGACCGAACGGCGTTTTTTTGCCCGCGCCGACCTGGAACTGGGCCGCATCCGGTTCAAGCCCGACAGTCTGGCGCAGGCGGCATGGGGCGAGGGGCTGACCTATGACCCGCTGGAACGTCTGGTCAGATGAACGGCACCGTCGTGCAAAAGACCGCTCGCACCTTTGCGGTCGTTCGCGCGTCGCCGCTTTGCGCAACCGCCCTTTAGCCCAACCTTTCTGGCCCGAACCGGGCTGACCTTTGGCAGGAGAGCCCAACATGCTGATCCGCGCGTTGTCCCCCATCCATGACCGTGATCTGGTCGATGCGTTTTTCCACTTCTCTGCCGACTACATCCGCCTTGAACGCGACGAAGACCCGTCGCCCCTTGTCACAGACGCGTTTTTCACCGAGTCCCCACCCGGCTGCGACCCCGCAACCGGCCTGCGGCTGGGCCTGTTCAACCCCGGTGCGGTTGACCCCGGTCTTGTCGCGATTGCCGAATTGGCCTTCGGCTATCCGACCGCCACGGATGCCTATCTGGGTCTTTTGCTGGTCGCACCCTCGGCGCGCGGCGCTGGCATGGGCACGGTGTTGCTGCGTCATCTCGAACAGGTTGGGCGTGGGCGCGGCATGCAAAATCTGTATATCAGCGTGCTGGAGGCCAACCCCCGCGCGCGCGCCTTCTGGCAACGTGAGGGTTTTTCCATCGCCCTTGCCAACCAGCCCATCACCCTTGGTGCCAAAACCCAGTTGACCCACCGCATGGGCAAATCGCTATAGCCACAACCCGTACCAGCCGATCCGCAACACACAGCCTATTCAAGCCAAAATGAAATCCGCATTCATACTGGCCCAAATACTCATCTTCTGCGCCGCCCCAATCCCGCGGTGATTGCGCAAGAAAAAAGCAAAGGGGCCGCGTGTGTGCGGCCCCTTCACCCTTGAACATGCAAGCGTGCCTAGATCAGGCAGGCATGATCACATCATGCCGTCCATGCCGCCCATGCCGCCCATGCCGCCGCCGCCGCCGCCCATGCCGCCAGCCGACTTCGGCTCGGGGCGATCCGCGATCATGGCTTCGGTGGTGATCAGCAGCGATGCGACCGAGGCAGCATCTTCCAGCGCGGTCCGCACGACCTTGGCCGGGTCGATGACGCCAAAGGCGAACATGTCCCCATATTCCTCGGTCTGCGCGTTGAAGCCGAACGACTTGTCATCGGATTCGCGGACTTTGCCGGCCACAACCGAACCATCCACACCCGCATTCTGGGCGATCTGACGCAGCGGAGCTTCCAATGCCTTGCGAACGATGTTGATGCCTGCGGTCTGATCGGCATTGGCACCAACAAGCCCTTCCAGAACTTTGCCAGCCTGGATCAGGGCCACGCCGCCGCCCACCACGATGCCCTCTTGCACGGCCGCGCGGTTTGCGTTCAGCGCGTCGTCCACACGGTCCTTGCGCTCTTTCACTTCGACTTCGGTCATGCCGCCGACCTTGATCACGGCAACACCGCCGGCCAGTTTGGCCACGCGCTCTTGCAGCTTTTCACGGTCATAATCGCTGGTCGTTTCTTCGATCTGCGCGCGAATCTGCGCCACGCGGGCCTCGATCTCGGCCTTGACGCCCGTGCCATCAATGATGGTGGTGTTGTCTTTGGTGATCGAGATCTTCTTGGCCTTGCCCAGCATGTCGATCGTGACCGATTCCAGCTTCATGCCCAGATCGTCGCTGATCACCTGACCACCGGTCAGAATGGCGATGTCTTGCAGCATGGCCTTGCGACGGTCGCCGAAACCCGGTGCCTTGACGGCCGCGATCTTCAGGCCGCCACGCAGCTTGTTCACGACCAGCGTGGCCAAAGCCTCGCCTTCCACGTCTTCGGACACGATCAGCAGCGGGCGTTGCGACTGGATCACGGATTCCAGCAGCGGGACCATCGGCTGCAGCGACGACAGTTTCTTTTCGTGCAGCAAGATCAGCACGTCGTCCAGCTCGACAACCATCTTGTCGGCATTGGTCACGAAATAGGGCGACAGATAGCCACGGTCGAACTGCATGCCTTCGACGACGGTGGTTTCGGTCTCAAGTCCCTTGTTTTCTTCGACAGTGATGACACCCTCGTTGCCAACCTTTTGCATCGCGTCGGCGATCTGGCGACCGATTTCCGCTTCGCCATTGGCCGAGATCGTGCCGACCTGCGCCACTTCGTCGCTGTCCTTTACCGGACGTGCCGCCGCCTTGATCGCGGCGACAACCTTGGTGGTTGCCAGATCAATGCCGCGCTTGAGGTCCATCGGGTTCATGCCCGCTGCAACCGACTTCATGCCTTCCTTGATGATGGCTTGCGCCAGCACGGTGGCGGTGGTGGTGCCGTCGCCGGCCTCGTCATTGGTGCGGCTGGCCACTTCCTTGACCATCTGCGCGCCCATGTTTTCGAACTTGTCAGACAGTTCGATTTCCTTGGCAACCGTCACACCGTCCTTGGTGATTCGGGGCGCACCAAAGGATTTGTCGATGACCACATTGCGGCCTTTCGGACCCAGGGTCACCTTGACCGCATCGGCCAGAATGTTCACGCCACGCAGCATCCGGTCGCGGGCATCGGTATCAAAACGTACGTCTTTAGCAGCCATTTTGTCAGCTCCTCAAAGGTTAAGGGATAGGGTGGGTGAAACCCACCATGCGCAGTCCTCAGGCAAACACGCCCAGGATGTCGCTTTCCTTCATGATCAGCAGGTCTTCGCCGTCCAGCTTGATCTCGGTGCCCGACCATTTGCCGAACAGGATCTTGTCGCCGGCCTTGACAGACGGGGCGATCAGCTCGCCCGAATCCTTGCGGGCACCCGGGCCTACCGAAACAACCAGCCCTTCAGCCGGCTTTTCCTTGGCGGTGTCGGGGATGATCAGCCCACCCTTGGTTTTGTCTTCGCCTTCAATGCGGCGGACCAATACACGGTCATGCAGCGGTGCAAATGCCATCTGGTAACACTCCCTTGGGTTTTCCAGGTTTGATTGAATTAGCACTCACATCTGGCGAGTGCTAACATCGGTGATCTAAGGGCGGTGAAGCGGTGTGTCAACACCCCAAGGAGCAAAATTCCACCCGTCCACGGCGCTACGGCCAAACTCCGCACACTGGACAGGGGACCAAGCCCGCGCGACAGTCAGGTCTTGTGCCTCATAAGGAAAAGACCATGCGACTTCTGGCTATCGTCCTTGCCCTTCTGCCCTTGGCCGCCCATGCGCAATGCAGCGGGCGCAACCTGATCGCGGCGTCAAGCCCCGCCGCCCGCAGCGCGCTGCAAGCCGCCGCTGACAGCGTGCCTTTCGCCACCGGCAATCTGTGGCATGCGACGCGCGGGGCGCTGCACATCACCCTTGTCGGCACCTATCACCTTGACGACCCGCGCCACGCGGCCACCGTGGCGGCACTTGCCCCCGACCTTGCCAGCGCCAAAACCCTGCTGGTCGAGGCCGGACCGGACGAAGTCGCCGCCCTGAAGGCCGATCTGGCCGCCAACCCCACGCGCCTGATGCATCAGGGCCCGACACTGCCAGAAACCCTGACGCAGGCCGATTGGGCACGGCTGACCACGGCAGTGACCGAACGCGGACTGCCGACCTTCCTCGTCGCCAATATGCAGCCCTGGTATGTATCGACCCTGCTCGCCATCCCGGCCTGCCTGTTCGACGGCACAGCGATGTCAGATGGTCTGGACCAACAACTGATGCGGGTGGCCAGTGCAGCAGGGCTGCCGATTGTCGCCCTCGAACCCTTTGACACATTGTTTACCATGTTCAACGCCATGCCGCAGGAAGATCAGATCGAGATGCTGCTGGAAACGCTGGCCACCACTGGTGCGCTCGAGGATGACATGGCCCAAACACTGGCCGACAGCTATTTCGCCGGGCAGAATTGGCTGTTTTGGGAGTTTTCGCGCCAGCAAGCCTTGGACCAGCCGGGTGCCGACCCGGCCCGCGTCGCCCGTCTGTTCGCCTTGATCGAGGATTTGTTGATGACCCGGCGCAACCGGGCGTGGTTGCCGGTGATCGAGGCGCAGGCCGCCAAAGGCCCGCTGGTTGTGGCCTTTGGCGCGCTGCATCTGGCAGGAGAGACGGGCGTTCTGAACCTGTTGGCCCGCAACGGCTGGACCGTGACCGCATGGTAGACCTGACCCCGCATCACATCACCCGCCTGCATGTGCTGGATTTCGGCACCTTTCAGGTCGGCACCAAACGCATCATCGGCATTCCGGGCTTTTTGCTGACCACCGACCTTGGCGCGCATATTCTGGTGGATACCGGCTTTCCCCCCGCCTATGCCGAGGGGCCGCAAGCCGCGCAGCGCGACAACCTTGCCAGCTTTGGCCAGTTGATCGACTTTACCCCGCGCAACACCGCCGCCGGCCAATTGGCGCTGCTGGGCCTGATGCCCGCAGATATCGACCTGCTGATCCTGACGCACAGCCATATCGACCATGTGGGGTCGCTGCCCCTGTTCACTTGTCCGGTCCTGCTGACCGCGGCCGAGCGCGCCGAACCCCGCCCGCTTTACTTTGGCACCGCCCGCCCGATGGACTGGCCCGACCTGCCCTACCAGACCATCAGCGCTGACACCCGGATCTGCCATGGCCTGACCGTGCTGCCCACGCCCGGCCATACGCCAGGGCATCTGTCGCTGCTGGTAAGCGAACCTGCGCCGTTCGTGCTGGCGGCGGATGCGATCAACCGCGCCTCGGAACCGGCAGAGGGCTTTGCCGATGCGGCCGACCCCGTCGCCGCCGCCCTGTCTTGTGCCCGGCTGATGGACCTGGTGCAGCAGCACGGCGCCACGCTGATCTGGGGCCATGAGCCCAGCCAATGGCCACTGCTGCCAAAAGCACCCGCATCCTTGACCTTGGGCTGATCCCATCGCACAAAGCCAGCGAACAAAGGGAAAACGCATGGCTGTCACGCCCGAACACCGCATGGGCCTGATCATGATCGCCATCTCGACCCTGGCGTGGAGCACGGCGGGGCTGTTCACGCGCGCCCTGCATCAAGACCTGCTGACCGTCATCGTCTGGCGCGGCATCTTCGGCGCGCTGGGGCTGCTGATCGTGCTGTTGGCGCTGCAAGGGCCGCAGGGGTTGCGCGACTTTGCGCGGCTGGGCTGGTGGGGCTGGTTTTACGCGCTGCTGTCGGGGGTGGGCATGTTGTGCTATATTGCAGCCCTGCGCGAAACATCGATCGCGCATGTCGCCATCATCTATGCGGTCGTGCCCTTTCTGACCGCGGGGCTTTCCTGGGCCATTCTGGCCGAGCGCCCGACGCGCGACTCGGTCATCGCCAGCGTGGTGGCCTTTCTCGGGGCCGTGCTGATGGTCGGCCTTAGCCGCGACGGCACGCCGCTGGGCGATCTGCTGGCGCTGATCATGACCTTTGGCATGGCGTTGATGGTTGTCATCGCCCGCCGCCATCCCGAAATCCCGACCATGCCCGCAGGCATCGCCTCGGGTGCGCTGTCAGTGCTGATCTGCCTGCCCTTTGTCAGCACCACCATACCCGCGCCCGACCAACTGCTGCTGCTGGCCGGCTTTGGCATCATCAACTCGACCCTTGGCTTTGCCCTGTTCCTGATCGGCTCGACCCGAATCCCGCCGATCCAGACCGCCCTGCTGGGCGCGTTGGAGGCCCCCATCGCGCCATTATGGGTCTGGCTGTTTTTTCGCGAGACGCCGGGCCTTGCCACCCTGGCTGGCGGCATGGTGGTCTTTGTCGCCGTGTTTTGGCATATCGCCCGGCAATCGCGCCGAAGCTGACCCGTTGCTGCAATGCAGCAATTCCGTAACCCAAGGGCAACCCCCCGTGACAAAGCCTGACCATGTCCCTATAAGCCCGGAAAAATCCCATGTCCAAAGGCAGCTTCATGACCATCAAGGTTCTCGGCCACAAATCCCCCGACACCGATTCGACGTGCAGCCCCATCATCTGGGCCTGGTATCTGAGCGAGGTCAAAGGCATGCCAGCCGAGGCTTTTGTGCTGGGTGAACCCAATACCGAAGCCGCCTTTGTATTGACCCATTGGAACCTGCCCAAACCCGGCATCATTGCAGATGTCGCGGCCACCGACAGGGTTTTCATCGTCGACACCAACAACCCGGCCGAACTGCCGCCCTCGATCAATGACGCATCGGTCATCGGCATCATTGACCATCACATGCTGGTCGGCGGCATCAAGACCAAAACGCCCATCGACATCACGATCCGCCCCCTTGCCTGCACCGCGACGATCCTGCACGACCTGATGGGTGCCGACCTTGCCCGCGCCCCCCGTGCCATCAAGGGGGCGATGCTGTCTTGCATCCTGTCGGACACGCTGGAATTCCGCAGCCCGACCACGACGCCCCACGACAAGGCTGTCGCCGTCGCACTGGCGGCCGATCTTGGCGTGTCGATCCCGGACCTTGCCGCCCGATTGTTCGAAGCCAAATCCGATATCTCGGCCTTTTCCGACGCCGCCCTGCTGCGGATGGATTCCAAGGAATACACGGTCGCAGGCCACGAATTGCGGGTGTCGGTTCTGGAAACCACCGCGCCCAAGGTCGTGCTGGATCGCAAGGCCAGCCTGATGGCCGCAATGGTGGATGTCGCCCGCGAAGATGGCGCCGAACAGGTCTTGCTGTTCGTCATCGACATCCTGCGCGAAGAGGCCACGCTGCTGGTGCCCAACGCTCTGGTCAAGACCATGGCCGAGGCCTCGTTCGGGGTCACTGTCAGTGGCGACACCGTCGTCATCCCCGGCCTGATGAGCCGCAAAAAGCAGATCATCCCGGCCTTGAAGCTGTAACCTACCGCGTCATACTGCCCCAATTCCGCGCGGCCCGATCCACGCGGACCCATTTGCACAAAGGCCCGCCATGACCGAGATCATCGCCCAGCTTGCCACCCTTGGCCGACGCTATGACGCGGTGTTTTGCGACCTGTGGGGTTGCCTGCACAACGGCATGGCGCCCTTTCCCCAGGCCGTGACCGCCCTGCAGGACTTTCGCGCCCAGGGTGGCACGGTCGTGCTGCTGACCAATGCACCGCGTCCCAAATCCTCGGTCGCAGCCCAGCTTGACGCGATGGGCTTGCCGCGCGACGCCTGGGACGAGGTGGTGACCTCGGGCGATGCCGCCCAATATGCCATGCTGACCGGCGTGGTGGGCCGCAACGTCTACTTCATCGGCGCGGCCAAGGATGAACCCTTCTTCACCGATTTCGCCGACGACCTGACCGAGGTCGCCCTGCGCGAGCCGCAGATCCAGCGCGTTCCCCTCGATCAGGCACAGGGCATCATCTGCACCGGGCTGGCCGATGACATGACCGAAACCCCCGCCGATTACCGCGGCGTGCTGTTGCAGGCCAAGATCAACAACCTGCCCTTCCTGTGCGCCAACCCCGACATCATCGTCGATTACGGCGACAAGCGGCTGTATTGCGCGGGCGCCCTGGCCGAGGCTTACGAAAAACTTGGCGGCACCGTGCTGTATTTCGGCAAACCGCACCCGCCGATCTATGACCTGGCCCGCCGCCGCCTTGCGGCGCTGCTGCCGGGGCGCGACCCTGCCATCCTGTGCATCGGCGACGGCATTACCACCGATATTCAGGGCGGTCAGTCCGAAGACCTGGACACCCTGTTCGTCACCGGCGGCATTGCCGCCACGGAATTTGGCCCCGACATCGCCAACCCTGATCCTGGCCTTTTGCAGGCATGGCTGGACAGCAGATCCCTGTCGCCCACCTTTGCCATGGGCCGCCTGCGGTAATTCGAATGCACATCCACCACCACTGGCAAGACATAGCCCCATCGGCCCGCGGTGCCTCGGTTGCACTTGGCAATTTCGACGGCATCCATCTTGGCCATCAGGCGGTGCTGGACCTTGCCCGTGGCCCGGCACCGCTGGGGGTCGTCACTTTCGAACCCCATCCAAGGCAATATTTCGCCCCGGATGCCCCGCCCTTTCGCCTGATGAATGCCGAGGCCCGCGCCAACCGTCTGGCCAAGCTTGGCGTCGAACATCTGTTCGAACTGCCCTTTGATGCCACCATCGCCGCCATGACACCGGCAGAATTCGCCCGCGACGTCCTGTCGGACGGGCTCGGCATCTGTCATGCTGTGGTGGGGGCCGACTTTCGATTTGCCCGCGGTCGCCATGGCACCACCGCCGACCTGCAATCGCTGGGGCTGACCCACGGCTTTGGCACCACCATCGCGACCCTTGTCCAGATGTCGGGTCGCGACATCTCTTCGACCGCGATCCGTGATGCCCTCAGCGCGGGCCGCCCACGCGATGCCGCCGCCATGCTGGGCCACTGGCACCGTATCGAGGGCGAGGTGATTCACGGCGAAAAACGCGGTCGGCAACTGGGCTATCCCACCGCGAACATGGATGTGACCGGCCTGCACCTGCCCAAGTTCGGCGTCTACGCCGTGCGGGTCGATGTCCTGACCGGGCCGCAGGCGGGCCAGTATATCGGCGCAGGCTCGCTGGGTGTGCGCCCGATGTTTGGCCATAACAAACCCAATCTGGAAAGCTTTCTGTTCGACTTTGCCGGCGACCTTTATGGCCACCACCTGTCCGTTGCCCTTGTCGACTATCTGCGCCCCGAGATGACGTTCGACGGCCTGCCCGACCTGTTGACCCAGATGGCCGCCGATTGCGAAACGGCACGCCGGATCCTTTCCTGACTTCCCTTTCCCCGGCCTTTGCGCCAGTCTGCGACCATGACCCTGCGCCACCGTTTTTGGGAAACCGTTCCCCTGACCAAGATGACCGCCCCCGAATGGGAGGCGCTGTGTGACGGCTGCGGCAAATGCTGTCTGAACAAGCTGGAATATGAAGATACCGGCGAGGTGGAATACACCCGCGTGGCCTGCAAGCTGCTGGATGGTGAGACCTGTCGCTGCCTGCATTACGAAAAGCGCCGCAGCTATGTGCCCGAATGCGTGGTGCTGACGCCCAAGTCGCTGCCAAAGATCGCCTACTGGATGCCACGCACCTGCGCTTACCGCCTGCTGCATGAGGGCAGGCCGATTCCCGACTGGCACCCGCTGAACACCGGCGACCGCGAAAGCACCCACAAGGCCGGTGAATCCGTGCGCGGCTGGACCCTGTCCGAAAACGATATCCCCGAAGAGGATTGGGACGATCATGTGATCGACACCTCCTCGCAACAGCAGGTCTTTTGATGTTCTTTGCCTCTGACAACACCTCGCCGACCCATCCCGACATCATGGCCGCCGTGGTCCGCGCGAATGAGGGTTACCCGCGCAGCTATGGTGCTGATCCGATCATGGACCGCGTCCGCAGCCAGATCCGCGATCTGTTCGACGCGCCCGAGGCGGCGGTTTACCTCGTCGCCACCGGAACGGCTGCCAATGCGCTTGCGGTTGCCATCCATGCCCAACCCTGGACCGCCGTGTTCTGCCATGAGAATGCCCATATCGCCGTCGACGAATGCGGCGCGCCCGAGTTCTTTTCGGGGGCCAAACTGGCCCTCGTTCCCGGTGCCCATGGCAAGATCACGCCCGAAACCCTGACCGCCGCCTTGGGCAAGACCGGTGCCAGCGGCGTTCACGGCGTGCAGCGCGGCATGCTGTCACTGACCAACGTGACCGAGGCCGGCACGGTCTACAGCCCCGCTGAAATCGCCCGCCTCACGGCGCCGGCCAAGGACTATGATCTGCCCTGCCATCTGGACGGCGCGCGTTTTGCCAATGCGCTGATCGCGGCCAATGCCACCCCGGCCGAGATGACATGGAAAGCAGGCATCGACGTGGTGTCTTTCGGCGGCACCAAGAACGGCTGCATGGGTGTCGAGGCTGTCGTCCTCTTCGACCCCGCCCGCGCATGGGAGTTTGAACTGCGCCGCAAACGGTCCGGCCATCTGTTTTCCAAGCACCGCTACCTGTCCGCCCAGATGGAGGCCTATCTGCAAGACGGTCTCTGGCTTAGATTGGCCGCCCATGCCAATGCCATGGGCCAGCGGCTGCACCAGACCCTGGCCCGCATCCCCGGTGCCACCCTGCGCCATCCAGTTGACGCCAACATTCTGTTCCCGACCTTCCCCTCCGGCACCAATGCCAAAGCCGAGGCCGCAGGCGCCGTCTATTACAACTGGACCACCCCCGACGGTCAGGATGCCGCCCGCTTCGTCACATCATGGTCCACCACCGAGGCCGATACCGACGCCCTGCTGCACGCCCTGACGCCCTAACCTCGCGAAACACGCCCACAAACACCCCACGCACCCGGACCCTGCCGCAACGCATGTCCCTTCATACTGGCCCAAATACTCCCTTCCTTTCTGCTCTAGAGCGGGATGACGCTTGAATGAATCGCGGGGGATTCC
>JBAXXO010000047.1:0-15874 GCA_037127855.1 Alphaproteobacteria bacterium | reverse complement strand
CCGCCTTGGCCGCATCAACCGCTTCATCACACTCGGCACCGCCGAAATCGTTCGCCTGGGATGATGCCATAGGGGAAAGTCGGTGTCGTATCTCAGGCATGACTTAAGCAACAACGCCCGTTCGGTCGGGTGAAGGACTGGCGAAGGCTTGCCATGCGATTTGATCGCCACGCAGACAACTTCCTGTCCGCCTGCGCCCTTGCCGCTATCATGATCTTCTGGCCATGAGTGTTGAGCCAAGTCCGTGTTGTGCGACCATAGCGAACTCTTTGATCTGGGCAGAATACTCTTATTTGGCATCTGCGACTGGGATGACTACGATAGGTTCAAGCACGCACTGTAGTCGGACCATTTGTCCCATTTGAGAATTGGCAATTCCCCCTCTTTCATTGTTTTCCATGAACTGCTCCGCCTGATGACTTCGGGTTTGCAGAGGCCGTTGGTCGTTTCGGCAAAGGCGTTGTCAACTTCGCCCGCATACTGAAGATGCTGCGCGGCCTTATGCCATACGAATACACTTGAAATATCGGGGTATCAGAGCCAGATCACTCATCCAAAGCCTTATCTACCTGGCCACTGCAGCCAGGGTAGTGCGGGCAAAGCCACGCCTGGCCAAGGCCGAGATCGTTGCTTCGATCAGATGCTGACGCCGGACCTCGCGCGTTTGGGTGCGCGGCGACCGGTTAGGTTCAGCTGGAATGGTGGCGGGTTCGGGGGGCAAATCCATATCCGAGCGCGCTTAGCATAATCTGATTGACAAGTCAGTCAATGGCGGCAAACCGTGTGAGGGTCGAGGATTTGAGATGACTGTTCAGCTGCCTTTTCCCACAATGCCACCGCCGAACGACTGGGATCGTTCCGGCCTTCCCGCCTGGACATATCATTCCGAAGCGGTCTTTGCCTTGGAGCGCGCGCTTTTCCTAAGCCATTGGCAAGTTGTTGGCCATGAAAGCGATCTGCCTGCCCCCGGCGATTGGCTGGCCTTCGATATCTTGGGTGAGCGGGCAGTGGTGATGCGGGGGCAGGATGGCGAGACGCGCGCCTTTCACAACCTGTGCCGTCATCGCGGTGGGCGGGTGGTGGTTGGGGCGCAGGGATCTTGCCGCGGCGCGGTGGTCTGCCCGTTCCACGGCTGGGTTTATAATCTGGATGGGACATTGCGTGGTGCAGCGCGGCCCGAAAGCTTTGGCAATTTTGACCGCGAGAAATTCCATCTGAAACCCATCGAGATGGAGGTCTTCCACGGCTTCATCTTCCTGCGCTTCAACCCCGGACCGCAGCCATCGCTGGCCAAGCTGCTTGCCGCCTTCGACGCTGATTTTGCTGCCTTTACGGCGCGTGGTCTGCTTTCCGCCGGCGCTTCGGACTGGATGACAGAACTGCCGGTGAACTGGAAATCGGTGCGCGATGTTGATAACGAGGGCTATCATGTGGCGTTGGCCCATCCTTCGCTGCAAGAACTATATGGCCGCGACTATGCCGATCACCAACTGGCAGGTGGTATCAATTTCTCGCGCGGGCGATTTGGCGACAAGCCGGGGCGGCGGTGGTCGGTGAAGGAGTATGTGAAGCTGTCTGAGGACCCACCGGGGCTTCCCACCCATTTGCAAAAGACTTGGACCTATTACGGCGTCTTCCCGTCAATCGTCTTCGCCTTCACCCCCGAAGGTGCGCAATTCTACCACGATCTTCCCATCGGCCCCGGCCAGACCCGCCTAACCGGGCGGCAATACCGCAATGGCGAAGAGACTAGGCGGCAGCGTCTTGCGCGGTATCTGGCGATGCGGATTGACCGCGACACTTCGGCTGAAGATCAGCAGCTGACGATCTGGTCAAACGAGTCGATGAAGAGCGAGGCTTTCGAGGGCTTTCATCTCTCCGATCTTGAATATGGCCTGCGCGCGCATCACGACCGGTTGCGCGCCCTGATACCGGTGATGACCCTGCCGCAAGCGCCGCCCGAGCGGGAAATAGCGAGCCTCAATGCAGAAATGCTTGGCATGATTTGAGAAACGGACAATATTTCGGTAACGCCCGCTCGAGGCGCAATTGGGAGAGACAGATGAACCGCCGTTCAGTGCTTTTCGGCCTTGGGGCCGGCCTTGCCGCCCCTTGCGTCCGCCCCTCTTACGCCGCCAGCGGCAGCCTGAACATCTATAATTGGGCGGATTATATCGGCGAGACGACGATTGCCGATTTCGCCGCCGAGACCGGGATCGAGGTGGTTTATGACCTTTATGCCTCAACCGAAGAGGCGCAGGCGAAGACGCTGGCGGGATCAGCGGGCTATGACGTCGTGCTGCAATCAGGGCTGCAACTGCCGACTATGGTGACGGCGGGAGTATACCAAAAGATCGACAAGACGCGGCTGAAGGGTTGGGGCAACTTGGATTCAGAGATCCTGAAGATCGTGCAGGGTTTTGACCCGGAAGATGCTTACGGTGTGCCTTACACATGGGGCTCGGTGGGTTTCACTTTCAATCGGGGGTTGGTTGATCCCCTGCTGCCTGGAGCGAAGTTCGACGACCTTGCCACCATCCTTGATCCGGCCAATGCCGAGAAGCTATCCTCTTGCGGATTGTCGCTGTTAGATAGCCCAACCGATGTCCTACCCATGGTGTTGAAATACCTTGGGATCGACCCTAACACGGCAACCGAGGTCGAATACCGCAAGGCCGCCGCGGCGCTCGCACCAATGCGGCCTTTCGTGACGACCTTCGATAATACGAATTACATGACGACACTGCCCAACGGCGAGGTTTGCGCTGTGGGTTCGTGGTCGGGCGATTACGGTGTTGCAAAGGCGCGGGCCAAGGAGGCGGGAATTAATATCGATCTTGCCTATTTCGTGCCGAAAACCGGGGCACCGGCTTGGTTCGATCTTTGGTGCATGCCAGTTGATGCGCCGAACGTCCAGAATGCCTATCTGTTCTTAGGCTACATGCTGCGCCCCGAAGTCATAGCGAAATGCACCGATTTTACTGGTTATGCCAATGCCAACAAAGCGGCGACGGCGCTGGTTGATCCTTCGATTTCGGGTGATCCGGCGGTCTATCCTGATGCCGAGACGCTTTCGCGCCTCTACACGCCGAAGCCTCTGACGGCGGAGCAGGAAGAGGCGATGACCCGCGTTTGGACCAAGATCAAAACTGGTGGCTGATTTTCTTCGCATCGAGGGCGTGTCGAAAAGTTTCGGCCCCTTTCAGGCGGTCCGGGATGTGACGCTGTCTGTGGAACAGGGCGAGATATTCTCGCTTCTGGGCGGGTCGGGCTGTGGAAAGACCACGCTGCTGCGAATGTTGGCCGGGTTCGAAGAACCGACGTCAGGTCGCATCTTCCTTGACGGCCATGATATGGCGGGCGTGCCACCTTGGTCGCGCCCGGTGCATATGATGTTTCAAAACTACGCGTTGTTCCCGCATATGACACTCGAGGCCAATATCGGCTATGGGCTCAGGCATGACCCGCTGTCTAAAGCGCAGCGGGCTGAGCGCGTGCGCGAGATGCTGGATCTGGTGCAGTTGACCCCAATGGCTGGGCGCAAGCCACATCAGATATCCGGCGGGCAAAAACAGCGTGTGGCCTTGGCCCGCGCGCTGGCGCGGCAGCCAAAGCTTTTGCTGCTGGATGAACCGCTTGCGGCTTTGGACAAGAAGTTGCGCGAGCATACCCAATTCGAGTTGATGTCGATTCAGGCCCGGACTGGAGTGACCTTCATAGTAGTGACCCACGATCAGGAAGAGGCCATGACGCTGTCAGACCGCATCGCAGTCATGGATTGTGGTCAAGTGCAGCAAGTGGGCAGCCCGACCGAGATTTACGAATACCCGATCAACCGCTTTGTCGCCTCGTTCATCGGCTCGATCACGTCGTTTGAGGCTGAGGTTCTAGCCCGCGAAAACGGCACGATGCGCCTGAATGTTCCGGATTTCGGAGCGGAAATTACGACACGGGATGGCAATTTCGCCGCCGGCGCCAAGGTGACACTTGCTTTGCGGCCAGAGAAACTGCTGATCAGCAAAGATCGCCCATTGGGCAACGCTGTGCAGGGCGTCGTCAAGGATCTGGCCTATTTTGGCAAGGACAGCCTTTACCGGATTACGCTGGCCTCGGGCGCTTCGGTGCAAGCCCATGCGGTCAATCAGCGCCGGGGAACCGAGGCACAAAGGGTGGCCGATTGGGACGATCAGGTCTGGCTTTCGTTCGATCCCTCCGCTGCCATCGTTCTGGGGGCGTAAGATGGGGTGGTTTCACCGCCGCGGATGGCGCGACCTGATTATCGGATTGCCCTACCTTTGGCTGGTGGTCTTCTTCCTGCTCCCCTTTGCCATCGTCATCGCCATGTCAGTGGCCACCAAGACCCCCACCGCGCCGCCCTTCTCTTTCGGCGGCGCACAACCTTGGGTGAACATTGAAACCTATCACCGGCTGATCTCAGAACCGCTCTACCTGCGCGCCTTTCTGATTTCCATAGTGAATGCGGCGGGAACGACCCTGTTTTGCCTTCTGCTGGGCTATCCGATGGCCTTGGCGCTGACCCGGGTGTCGCGATCTGCGCGCAATATCCTGTTGATGCTGGTGATCCTGCCCTTCTGGACCTCTTTCTTGCTGCGCGTTTACGCTTGGATGGGGCTGATGGGAAAATCGAGCTGGTTCAACGCGGGCCTGACCGAGGTTTGGAACTGGCTTGTCCCCGTCTCTTGGGCGGTGAAGTCCCTGCCGATGATGCATTCGAATTTCGCCGTCGTTCTGGTCATGGTCTATACCTATCTCCCTTTCATGATCCTGCCTTTATACGCCAGCCTCGAACGCCTTGACCCGACGTTGGACGAGGCGGCGCTCGACCTCGGCTCCCGTCCTTGGCAGGTGTTCTTAGACGTCACCTTGCCGCAATCCATGCCGGGCATCATCGCGGGCGGGCTTTTGGTGTTCATTCCTGCCGCTGGAGAGTTGGTGATCCCCTCGTTGGTCGGCGACGCCTCGACGCCGATGATCGGGCGGGTGATTTCCGATCAGTTTTCCCAAGCCCGCGATTGGCCGATGGCCTCAGCAGTGGCGGTGGCATTGTTGGCGCTGATGGTCGGGCCGACGATGCTTTACAGCCATTACCAAGCCCGCGCGGAGGGGGCGAAATGAGGCGTCGCCCGACCTTCCTTTTGTCGATCCTCAGCTTTGGCTTTGCGTTTCTTTATGTACCGATCCTGTCGATGGTCTTCTTTTCGTTCAACGCCTCGCGGCTTGCGACAGTCTGGGGCGGGTTTTCGACCAAGTGGTATGGCGCGCTTTTTGCCAATAAGCAGGTGGGCGAGGCGCTTTTGCTGTCGTTGAAGATCGCGATTGTCTCTTCCACCGTTGCCACGATTTTGGGCACGCTGGCGGGCATCGCCTTAGTGCGGTTCACAAAATTCAGGGGACGGATGCTGTTTTCCGGCCTTGTGACCGCACCGTTGATCATGCCCGAGGTCATCACCGGCGTCTCGGCGCTGATCTTCTTCCTGCTTCTTGCCAGTTGGATCGGCTGGCCCAGCCAGCGTGGCTTCACCACGATCACCCTGGCCCATATCACCTTTTCCATGGTCTTCGTGACAACCATAGTGCAGGCGCGGCTTTTGCAGTCGGACCAAGCCATCGAAGAAGCGGCGATGGATTTGGGTTCCCGCCCTTGGCAGGTGCTGGTCGATATCACCCTGCCGGTGATCTCTCCGGCGATCCTGTCTGGCTGGCTTTTGGCCTTCACGATCTCGCTGGATGATGTGGTGATCACGTCGTTTACCACTGGGCCGGGGTCAACCACCCTGCCCCTGCTGATCTGGTCCAAAGTGAAACTTGGCGTTACACCCGACATCAACGCACTGGCCACGCTGATGATTCTTTGTGTGGGCATCGGGGTAGCCATTTCAGGCGTCGTGATGAACCGAGCCGAAGCGCGACGGCTGGCGGATGAGCGGCTTGCCTACCGGTCGCAGGCATGATCGGGCTTTTGGGCATATCCGGGGGCAAGGGCGCCGGACGCGCGCGTTACGGTCGCGCCATGACGCTTTACATTTCAGGCCAGATCAGCGCCGCGCAGCTTGAGGCTTACCGCGTTGCCGCTGCAAGCGACGGGCCGCCGGACCAGACCTTCGCTGACCGAGGCCTTTCTCTGCCACAAGACCCTCTGCCCGTCGACCCGATCCTGAGTGCAATCGAGGAACCGGATCGCTGTCTTTCCACGCATTCTGGCCCCGGTGTTGCCAAGATGCGCGCGGGTGTCAAAGCCCACCGAGTTGCCCCAGCCTTACCTGAAAGGATCCTTCCCATGACCTTCTCCGACGACGACCGCAAGATCGCCAATATCCACGCGACAGCCTTCACGCCCTTTGTCTATCCCGATGGTGTGGCCTTGGGTGACGATATCCTGCAACTGGACAGATCAATGCCGCTGGGCGAGGGTTTCCACATCTACCGTATGCCCGCTGGCATGACGACGCGCCGCCATATCCACAACGGCCACGAGCAATTCCTGATTCTGGAAGGCGAGTTGATCGAAGACGATGGCCGCGTGTTGAAAACCGGCGATCTTGTCTTTTACCGCGACGGGACCGAACATCATTCCTTCACGCCAAATGGCTGCCTTCTGGCCGTCCATATCGCCGGCCCGGAAATCTCGACCCGCTGAAGACCTTGTTGCATGATGCGGGCTTCCATAAAGGGCGCTGCACCCCGCTATTCATTTGCAGCGAAATAGGGTCTGACCCAACAAGAAGGGTCAAAAAGGGGAAGTTGGCTGGACATGCTGTTGTTCTTCACGCAGAGTAGAGCCAGTTAATCCAACCTGCACTGATCAGAACTCATGAGCCCATCCGCGTTGTCGGATGACATCAGCCAGATCTGGACCCCCGAGGGGTGGCTGTATCTGGCCGTGATCCTGGACCTGCATTCGCGGCGCGTCATCGGCTGGGCCCCTTATCATCGTTTGCAGGCAAACGATTGCCGGGCAACGGTCTGAGCCTAGGTGTTCCATCGCGGATGATGACATAGACCCTCGGCGTTCTGCGTTCTTCATGGCAAGATTGGTCTTGAGGGACATTCGAACCGGGGTGCAGGCATGCTGATCCAATCTGCGTGATCTGCAGGCGACAGACCCTCGCCCGGCGCAAAAGGCGTTCAAGACCTTTGAGCCCGGCTACCTGCATGTGGATGTGGAGTATCTGCCTCAAATGGCTGATGGTAAGGCGGATCAGAAAACTCTCCCGGGGGACGGTTTTCCCGCCGAACGCGCGCCGCTATCTGTTCGTGGCGATTGGTCGGGCAACCCGCTGGGTCTTCATCCGGGTCTTCAAATCCAAGGCAGCCGCCAATGTCCGCCGATTTCTGCGCGACCTGGAACGCGCCTGCCCGCTGCGCATCCGCACCATACTCACCGACAATGGCAAGGAATTCACCGACCGCCTGTTCGGCCTGCGCAAGCGCGGTGCCACCGGCAACCACGAATTCGACCTTCTTTGCACCGACCTCGGCATCGAACACCGCCTCGCCCCGCCGCAGCACCCCCAGACAAACGGTAAGGTCGAGCGCTTCAACGGTCGCAGCGAGGAGGTGCTGCAGTCACACCATTTTCATTCGGGCGAGGAACTGGAAACCACGCTGCAACGCGATGTCCTGCTCTACAGCCAGCAACTTCCCCAGTCAGCCCTGCGCAGCAAGACCCCCTTGCAGGCGATGAAGGACTGGCACAAACTCAAACCCGAGTTGTTCAAAAAACAGCCCGATCACCTTCCGGGATGTGCCAGCTAGGCACCCGCCTTTAGTTTTGATGTATGGGCCTGCAAACAGTCCGGAAAACAAATGCGCAACAAGAACCAGTATAATCGGCTGGGTCTTGGTGGGAGGCATCACCCTCGCCGAGTACAAGACAAGCGATCCTGACGTGAATCGCAAGCGAAACCTTGATGGAATACTATGGCTCCCCGTCGGGCGTGCCGGGTGGCATGGCCAGGGGCGACAAGGCGTTCACGCCGGCGCTGCCGAAGCAGCCAAGCACAACCTGATCGCCTTCATACCCGACATCGCTGCCAAGTTCGAGACAAATGTCGGCGATCCCGACTCGCATTCCAAGCGTGACGTCTGGACCAACTGGAGTGAATTCGTTGCCGTTGCGGCCAACTTTGGCAGGTCCGCTGCCACGCTTGACCTGACCAGCCTGGACGGCATCAGGCCAAGGCTTGGGGCAATAAGCGGTGCCCGCAAGGACTGACACACCGAATTCAAGTCATCCGGACTTTACACCGCCACCAGCCAAAGCGGAACTTCCCCAAGATGTCTTGGGGCCGGTTTGGATCTTAGCCGCGCGCCAGCTGCACGATCCTGCCGCCGTCATCGACCGTCACATTCAAGCGGCTGGTGCTGTAATCCATCGTCACCATGTCGCCGAGACGGATGACCCGCATCGCGGACCAAGCCCCTTTGGGCGGCAGTGCCCCCACCGGCAGGCCGATCACGTCCCACAGCGCCCGGGCTCCACAGGCGTTTGCCTCAGGGACGGATGGAAAGGGGGAGTTCGGGTTGGTAGGCGACCACGGTGCAACCGGCTAGACAGGATACAAGCATCAAGATGGGCATCCAACCCACCGGGCTGCCTTTGCGGACATGACAGCGACTTTGACGGCGATCCGGAGCAGACATTGGCCTGACATGAACAATCAGCATCAGCCATATCCTGGCATGCTTTCAGCATTCCCACACCCAAATGTTTGTCTTTGCGCGCGCTCACCCTATCTGTAAATCTTAGCAGGAGGGTGCCATGAAACCGACCAGACGCATGATCCTATTGGGTGCCATCAGTCTGGCCCTAGCTGCCTGCGCGTCGACCCCTCCGGCCCCGCCGCCACCCACCGAACCCATCACGTTGATTTCTGCGTTTCAGGGCCACAGAACAGGCACCGGGCAATTTCGTGTCTGGCTGACTGGAGACCAGCGCCGGTTCACCGCGGTGCTGAATGGCAGGGTCAAGGGTCAAGCGGGGGCGCGCACGCTGACTGTGACCGAGGATTTCGTGTATGAAGACGGCCAGAAAGATCGACTGACTTGGGTATTCGTCGAAACCGGACCGGGCACATGGTCAGGCAAACGAGAGGACACCGTGGGTGAGGCGACGGTTATCGAACAAGGTGGCCAGATTCGCCTGACCTACACCGCAGATTTCAGATCGCTGACGGATGTCACACGCCTTGGCTTTTCCGATCTGATCTATGGCCGACCGGATGGGACGATCATCAATGACGGCATTGTCAGTCGCGCGGGCTTTCCCGTGGCATCCGTTCGCTTTGTGATCCGTTAATCCGCGCAGGCCCCAGATCCATCGCCCGACAGCCCGAAGGGAAAAGAAGTCCCGTCGCAGGTCTGGCTGGCGATTGGTCGGTCATACCGCATCAAACACGCCGACGGCCGGTCTGCCGCCCATTCAATTCAGCCTGTCGACGGACGGCCGAAAGACCGTGAGCCGGGGGGGTGGCGGTGGTGCCGCGGGGTCGCTGTGTAGGTCTTGTGGTCAGACCCCAGAACCTGATGATTGGCTGGTCCGGGCGGCAAGACACTTGAAACAGCGATGACACCAGTGATGATTGTCACGTGCAGGTCGTGGTATCACATAACGACTTGCCTGGGGTAAGACCGTTGGGCCGGGTCAGGGCAACGCGAGTCAAGGCGGGCCCTTCGGCCAGGCGGAGTCTGGTGGGATCGGGGCACTTCCCCCGTTGCAATTTGCGACGCTTTCCCCCAGCCTCTGCTTTAATCCGGAGGAGACATCATGCGCACCCGTGCCGCCGTTGCCATCGCCGCAGGGCAACCCCTGCAAATCATGGACGTCAATCTTGCCGACCCAAGGGAGGGCGAGGTGCTGGTCGAGATCAAGGCGACCGGCATCTGCCATACCGACGAATTCACCCTGTCCGGTGCCGACCCCGAGGGGTTGTTTCCCGCAATTCTGGGCCATGAAGGCGCAGGCGTCGTCGTCGCGGTAGGTCCTGGGGTAAAGACCTTGAAACCCGGCGACCATGTCATCCCGCTTTACACACCGGAATGCCGGGAATGCCCGTCTTGTCTGTCGCGCAAGACCAACCTTTGCACCGCCATCCGGGCCACGCAGGGCCAGGGTCTGCTGCCGGATGGCACCACGCGGTTTTCCATGCTGGATGGCACGCCGATCTTTCACTACATGGGCTGCTCAACCTTTGCCAACCATACGGTCGTGCCGGAAATCGCCTTGGCCAAGGTCCGTGACGACGCGCCGTTCGACAAGATCTGCTATATCGGCTGCGGGGTCACGACCGGGATCGGGGCCGTGCTGAACACAGCGAATGTCGAGGCGGGGGCCAAGGCGGTGGTGTTTGGATTGGGCGGCATCGGGTTGAACGTCATTCAGGGGCTGAAGATGGCCGGGGCCGACATGATCATCGGCGTCGATCTGAACGATGACAAGGAGGAATGGGGCCGCAGGTTCGGGATGACCCACTTTGTCAATCCAAAAAGGCTGCAAGGGTCGGTCGTGCAGACCATTGTGGACCTGACCAAGACCCCGTTCGACAAGATCGGCGGGGCGGATTATTCGTTCGACTGCACCGGAAATGTAAAGGTCATGCGGGATGCGTTGGAGTGCACGCACCGGGGCTGGGGGCAGTCGATCATCATCGGGGTGGCGCCCGCAGGGGCTGTGATCGAGACGCGGCCCTTTCAACTGGTCACCGGGCGGGTCTGGAAAGGCACCGCATTCGGGGGCGCGCGGGGGCGGACCGATGTGCCGAAAATCGTCGATTGGTACATGGATGGCAAGATCGAGATCGATCCGATGATCACCCATGTTCTGCCATTGGAGCGGATCAATGAAGGCTTTGATCTGATGCATGCCGGAAAAAGCATCCGGGCTGTCGTGGTGTTCTGACCGTGTAACACGGCAGACTGCCACGCGTGGAAGCCTTTGGTTACAAATGATTTCATATGGCCCGCAGAACGCCGCGACGGTCTGACCGGATCAGTTGTTTTGGCCCAATCGCGGTGCCGCCCGGTCCAAGGCAAGGTCGGCGCCGGAAAAGGTCATCGGGCTGCGCACGCCGGGCACGCCATCTGGTAAGATCTGCAGGCCACGGGCCACGACCTGTGGGTCGGCAAACACCTCGGCCAGATCGTTGATGGGGCCTGCGGGCACGCCGGCAGCCTCACAGGCGGCCAACAAGTCGGCCTTGGTCCAGCGCAGGGTGGCCTGCGTCAGGCGCTGGGTCATTGCGTCGCGGTGCCGCACGCGGTCGGCATTGGTGGCAAAGTCGGGCGCTTGGGCCATATCGGGCAGACCCAGCACGGCGCACAGCCTGCGGTACTGGCCGTCATTGCCGGTGGCCAGAATGATCCAGCCATCGGCACAGTCGAACACGGCATAGGGGGCGAGATTGGGGTGGGCGTTGCCCATCTTGACCGGGGCCACGCCGGTGGCGAGGTAGTTCATCGCCTGATTGGCCATGATGGAGGTCGCGACATCCATCAGTGCCATGTCGATATGCTGGCCCAGACCGGTGCGGCCACGCTGGATCAACGCCGCCAGAATGGCCGTGGCGGCATAGACGCCGGTAAAGACATCGGTCACCGCCACGCCGACCTTTTGCGGCTGCCCATCGGGCGCACCCGTGACCGACATCAGCCCGGCCATGCCCTGAATGATGAAATCATAGCCTGCCCGGTGGGCATAGGGCCCGGTCTGGCCAAAGCCGGTGATCGAGCAATAGATCAGGCGGGGGTTGAGTTGCGACAGGCTGCCATAGTCGAGCCCATATTTCGCCAGACCGCCGACCTTGAAATTCTCGATCAGAACATCGGCATCAGCGACCATTTGCCGGACCTGTGCCTGACCCTCGGGCGTGCGGAAATCGCAGGTGACCGAGGATTTGCCACGGTTGGTGGCGTGGAAATAAGCCGCCGACCGTTCGCCGTCATGGTCGATGAAGGGCGGGCCCCAGCGGCGGGTGTCATCCCCCTCGGGCGCCTCGACCTTGATGACCTCGGCACCCAGATCTGACAGGGTCTGGCCCGCCCATGGGCCGGCCAGTATGCGCGCCAGTTCGACAACCTTGATGCCTGCAAGCGGGGTCACTTGGCCAGTTCGGCGTCAAGAATCGCTTGCAGGTCTGCATAGGCGATGTCGGAAAAGATGTCTTTGCGCAGCACGCCGTTCAGCATGAAGGTCGGGGTGCCCTCAAAACTGTCATTCGGGAAGTTCTTGGCCTGATCGGCCTGAAAATGGGTGACCAAGGCTTCGGCCACTGTCTGGTCGCGCAGGCAGGCGTCGATTTGCTCATCGGTCATGCCGGCGGTACGGCCGATTTTCTTGAGTTGTTCGACCACGCCGGCGGTGTCGGCGGCACCGGCCCAGTCTTTCTGTTTGTCAAACAGCAGGTCCATCACGCCAAGATAGCGCATCTGACCGCCGCAGCGTGCGACAAGCCCACCATAAAGGTCAAGCTGGTTGCGGTAGACCTCGTGAATCTCAAGCTTGATCTTGCCGGTGTCGATATAGTCGGCCTTGAGCTTGGGATAGATTTCACCATGGAAATGCGCGCAATGCGGGCAGGTGACCGACAGAAACTCGGCCATGGTCAGCTTGGCCGCCGGGTCGCCAAGCGTGAAATCAGTGATCGTCGCAGTAGTAGCGGGGACGGCGGGCGTAGCGGCAGTGTCTGTCGGCGCCGGAGCGGCGGTTGCAGTCAGGCTGGCCAAAGCCGCGCCAAGCGCCAGCAGTTGGCGCCGTGTCAAACGAGAGAGGGTCATGGGGTGTTACCTTTTGTAGCCTTGCCGCGAGATAAGATGTTTTCCGCCAAAGCTTCAAGGGCAGCGCGCAGGGCGTCATCTTTCAGCGGTGCCGCGACGGCACGAGCGGCGGCTTGCAGGGCGGGGTCTGGCGCAGACAGGGGTTTTGTCGCGGGGGGCGTGAACTGCGCCTGACCTTCGGCAAAGCCGGTGGTGGCGGTCTGGGTCAGGCTGATGCGGGCAATTGCGGCATAGCCGTAAGCGGCGTTGACCCGGTCTTTCAGGCGCGGCAGGTCCATCTGGACCACGGGCGCATGTGCGGGGGCGACAAGAAGGGTCAGCGTGGCGCCCATGCCTTCACGGCCATAGCCGACCTTGACGGGCCGGGTGATGCGGGCCATGTCGGGGCCTGCAACCTCGGCCCATTGGGTCAGAAGTCGGGTCACGGCAAAGCCCCGCATCTCGCCCGCCGCGCGGATGCGCTGTTGCAACAGGCCCGAGGCCGGTTCAAATCCGCGCATCCGCCGGATAGGCTCGGCTGGGGCGCGATCTGCGGGGGACGAAGGGGTTTTGGGATTGCGCGCCATCTGGTCCTGCTGGGATCTGACGCTATGCTATCGTGGCAAGGGGCATCGCTGCCAGTGCTTTGCAGGGTCAGGGAGCATAAAGTTTGCGTGACACGGCGACGGCGGAACAGTTGCTGGTCTGGTATGACGACCATGGCCGAGATTTGCCGTGGCGGCTGCGGGGGGCGGCGGCTGGGCGGCCTGATCCTTACCGTGTATGGTTGTCCGAGGTCATGCTGCAGCAAACGACGGTTGCGGCGGTCAAGGCCTATTTCGCGCGGTTCACGCAGCGGTGGCCGACGGTGACCGCTCTGGCCGAGGCCGAGGATGGTGCGGTGATGGCCGAATGGGCAGGACTTGGTTATTACGCCCGCGCCCGCAATCTGCTGGCCTGCGCCCGCGCGGTGGTGGCGCGACATGGCGGGCGGTTCCCCGACACGCTGGGCGAGTTGCGCGCTTTGCCCGGCATCGGCCCCTATACCGCCGCCGCAGTGGCCGCCATCGCCTTCAACCGGCCCGAAACGGTGGTGGATGGCAATGTGGAACGCGTGATGGCGCGGCTCTTTGCGGTTCAGACCCCGCTGCCGGCCGCCCGGCCCGAATTGACCGCCTGCGCGGCACGCCTGACACCGATCCGGCGACCCGGGGATTATGCCCAGGCCGTGATGGACCTTGGCGCAACCCTATGCACGCCGCGCAATCCGGCCTGCGCGATCTGCCCATGGCAGGGCGGCTGTCTGGCCCGCGCGTCGAGCCTGCAGGCCGACCTGCCGCGCAAAAGCCCCAAAGCCGTGAAACCCACCCGCACCGGCACGGTCTGGCTGGCCCGCCGACCTGACGGCGCAATGTTGCTTGAGCGGCGCGCGCCAAAGGGCCTGTTGGGTGGCACCTTCGGCTTTCCGGGCACGGGCTGGGATGGCAGTACGGCCGGGCCACCGATGCCGGCGGACTGGCACCCATCGGGCACCATCACCCATACATTTACCCATTTCCACCTGATCCTGACCGTCCTGAGCTGCACGCCGCGTTACGATGCCGCCCCCCTGCGCGGCGAATTCCACGGCGCGAACCTGTTTTCGCCACAAGACCTGCCGACCCTGATGCGCAAGGCCCATGACCTTGCCTACCCAACCCCCACCAACCTGATCGCTGCTGACGGAGCCATGAATGACGACCCTTGCCCCCAGTGATGTCGCCCGGCTGCAAAACGCCCTGCCTTTCTGGCTGTCGCTTGGCACGGTTCCGATGGCGCTGATCGGCATGGCGGTCGGCGGCTGGACCGTGTTCCTGATGCCGCTGTACACATGGGGGCTCTATGCCCTTTTGGACACGCTGCTAGGCCTTAATCCCGACAACGCCGATCCATCGACCGGCGAGGATGATCTGTTCTACTACCGCCTGATCACCCTGATCTGGTTCCCCATCCAGGGCATGATGCTGCTGCTGATGCTGTGGTACGTGCCACAGGCCGGGCACCTGAACATCGCCGAAAAACTGATGCTGTTCTTTGGCATGGGCATCATGTCCGGCACGATCGGCATCGTCTATGCCCATGAGTTGATGCACCAGAAAAACCCGCTGGAGCGTTGGTTGGCCGATCTGCTGCTCGCCTCTGTCCTGTACAGCCATTTCCGCTCGGAACATCTGCGCGTCCACCACCTTTATGTCGGGACCCCCCGCGACCCGGTCACGGCCCGCTATGGCGAGGGCTTTCACCGCTATTTCCTGCGCGTCCTGCGCGACTGTCCGCGCTCGGCATGGCGCGCCGAGGCATCCATGCTGGCCCGGCAGGGCAAATCGCCCGTCACGCTGCAAAATCCCTTTGCCCGCTATGCCGCCCTGCAGGCCGGCATGCTGATCCTTGCCCTGATCGTCGGCGGCTGGGCGGGGCTCGCCTTCTTCCTCTTTCAGGCCATCACGGCGATCTGGCAGTTGGAACTGGCCAACTATATCGAGCATTACGGCCTGACTCGCCGCCACCTGGGCGACGGGCGCTATGAACATGTCCTGCCCCGCCATTCGTGGAACTCGGCACATAAGGCCTCGAACTGGTTGCTGATCAATCTGCAACGCCATTCCGACCACCATTACAAACCCGACCGCCGATTTCCCCTGCTGCAAAACCATGACGCAAGTGACGCCCCGCAACTGCCCTATGGCTACCCGGTGATGACCACGATGGCGCTGATCCCGCCGCTGTGGCGCCGCGTGATGAACCCACGCGTCAAGACGTGGCGCGCCGGCTTTTACCCCGACATCACCGACTGGCACGACTATGACAAAGTCTGCAACCCGATGCCCAACGGCGCACCCTGACCCAACCCGCAGCCCTTACCCTTTCATTCTGGCTTGAATACTCTGCGGAAGAGGCGCCCTTGCCCCCATGTGGGCTTTCACGCAGTCTGATACCCCCATTTCAGATGGTCTGATACCAGCGATTCGTTGCCGTGACTCTGGGGGATGTCCAAGCGGTTCTTGCTCTGAATCTATAGAATTCCATCAAAGGGGGGGTGCGATGTCGGGGATCGAGATCACGC
>JBAXXO010000046.1:0-15930 GCA_037127855.1 Alphaproteobacteria bacterium | reverse complement strand
TCTCAATACTGATCAAATTCAGTATTTTGACACCGACGACATCACCGCTCTCACCACTGCTCAAGTAAAAGCCCTCACGACCGACCAGGTTCAGGCTTTAACCCCCACCCAAGTTCAGGCATTGGAAACCAGCGATCTTGCCGTCATGACCACCGACCAAGTTTCAGTGCTAGGGAGCGACAGCCTCAATGTGCTTTCCACCGATCAGATTCGCGCTCTGACCACCGCCCAGATCGGGGCCCTGACCACAGGTCAGGTGGCCGCTCTGACCACAACCCAGGTCGTTGCCCTGACAACGGCCCAGATCGCCAAACTGTCAACCGGTGGCATCGCTGCCCTGTCGACCGATCAGGTCGATGCCTTGACCACCGCACAGATCGCCGCGATAAGTTCGGCGCAACTGGCAGCGATGGATACGGATCAGATCAGCATCCTGTCCACTGCGCAGGTCGCTGCCCTGACCGCGGGCAGTCTGACAGGGCTGTCCAGCGATGACATCGTATCGCTGACCACCGCCCAAAGCGGGGCGCTCAGTTCGACCCAGGTGGCGGCCCTGTCGACGGACGTCCTCGTCGAGATGGAAGTGGCCGATCTTGCCGCGCTCAGCACCTCGGCGGTCAAGGGGTTGACGGCGACACAGTTGCGCGCCCTGACCTCGGGCCAAACTGCCGCCCTGACCACGGCACAGGTCGCCGCCCTGTCCACGACCCAGATCGGCAGCTTTGGCACGGCGCAGATCACCAACCTGACGACCGCGGCCATCGTCGCCCTGACCACCGACCAGATGGCCGGCCTGACCTCGGCGCAGATCGCCTCGCTGACCACGGCGCAGGTCGTGGCGCTGGAAACCGCCGACATCGTGGCCTTGACCAGCACCCAGACCGCCGCATTCACGACCAGCCAACTGGCCGTGATGTCAACCTCACAAGTCTCGGCCCTGTTCCTCTGACAGACCGGCCGTCACCGATCCGTGCGAAACGTGCCAGACCCGCCGAGACACAATCGGCGGGTCTGGCCCCCACAAAACCTCTGCCCTTCACGCCGAAACCTGGATGTGTCTGTTCGGGGTCTGGCCAAGGCTTAGGTGGCGCAGGCCCATGCAAGATCAGTCCCGCCAGTTTGGCCCACGCTGCATCGCAGCCCAGACATCGCCCTGACATCACGGTGCCAACCGACAGCCATCCTGTTGATCCCAACCCTTGTCCCAGCCGGTTGCTGCAACCGCCCGAGCCTTGTGCAACCAAAACCTCCGCCCCCGGCTTTCCCTTGGGGTGCCTGCTTTCGTACTAGGCAAATCGGCAAATCTTGGTTAGCTTGACAACAGATCCGGGGCTTACCCGGACGATCGGCAGGATCAAGCAAGACAGGCGGCGTCTGATGACGGAAATGGTCTATGGCGCGATGCCCGCAAGGGCACGCGAGCCGGTGCTTCCACGCTGGTGGCGCACCATCGACAAATGGTCCCTTACGGCCATTCTGGGTCTGTTTTGCATTGGCTTGCTGCTGGGCCTCGCAGCCTCGGTGCCGCTGGCCAGCCGCAACGGCCTGCCCCCCTTTTACTATGTCGAGCGCGAGGCGCTCTTTGGTGCCGTGGCGCTGACCGTCATGGTCGGTTTTTCGATGATGAGTCCGGCCCTGATCCGACGTCTGGGCGTACTTGGCTTCTTGGTCACCTTTGGGCTACTGATCTTGCTGCCTGTGCTCGGCACCGATTTCGGCAAGGGTGCTGTGCGGTGGTATTCGCTGGGCTTCATCTCGCTGCAACCGTCCGAGTTTCTCAAGCCCGGTTTCATCATTGTCACCGCCTGGCTGATGGCGGCGGCGGCCGAGTTGAACGGCCCGCCGGGCAAGGCTTTGTCCTTGGTGCTGACCGTGATCATTGTGGGTTTTCTGGCGATGCAGCCCGATTTCGGCCAGGCGATGCTGGTGCTGTTTGGCTGGGGCGTGATCTATTTCATTGCCGGTGCGCCGATGCTGCTGCTGGGCGTTCTGCTCGGGCTGGTCGGGGTGGGTGGCACCTTTGCCTATAGCCATTCCCAACATTTCGCCCGCCGCATCGACGGCTTCATGAACGCCGATATCGACCCGCGCAGCCAGATCGGCTATGCCACCAATGCCATTCAGGAGGGTGGCTTTTTTGGCGTCGGTGTGGGCAACGGTCAGGTCAAATGGACCCTGCCCGACGCGCATACCGATTTCATCATCGCTGTCGCCGCCGAGGAATATGGGCTGATCCTCGTCCTCGTGATCATCGCGCTCTATTGCACCGTGGTCGTCCGCTCGCTGTTTCGGCTGACCAAGGAACGCGATCCTTTCGTCCGCCTCGCCGGGGCTGGCCTTGCCTGCATCTTCGGCGTGCAGGCCATGATCAATATCGGCGTGGCTGTGCGCTTGCTGCCGGCCAAGGGCATGACGCTGCCCTTCGTGTCCTATGGCGGATCGTCGGTCATTGCCGCGGGCATCACGGTGGGGATGCTGCTGGCGCTGACCCGCACCCGACCGCAAGGTGTGTTTGCCGACGTGTTCAAGCGGGGTCGCTGATGGCACCGCTTCTCCTCATCGCGGCGGGCGGCACCGGGGGCCATATGTTTCCCGCGCAGGCGCTGGCCGAGGCGATGCTGGCCCGGGGCTGGCGCGTCCGCCTGTCCACCGATGCCCGTGGGGCCCGCTATACGGCGGGCTTTCCGAAAGCCGTTGAAATCACGCAAGTCTCCTCCGCCACCTTTGCCCGTGGCGGGTTGCTGGCCAAGGCGCTGGTGCCGTTTCGCATCGCAGGCGGTATCGTTGCAGCCGCCCTCCGCCTGCGGCGCGACAAGCCCGCCGTCGTGGTAGGCTTTGGCGGTTATCCCACCATTCCCGCGCTGTCGGCGGCCGTTCTGTTGGGCCTGCCGCGCATGATCCACGAACAAAACGGCGTGCTGGGCCGCGTCAACCAGGCTTTCGCCAAGCATGTGGACAAGGTCGCTTGCGGCACTTGGCCCACCGCTCTGCCCGATGGCGTGACGGCCGAGCCCACCGGCAACCCTGTGCGCCAATCCGTGCTGGACCGGGCCGGTTCCGCCTATATCCAACCCGGCGACTACCCGATGAGCCTTGTGGTTTTTGGCGGCAGTCAAGGCGCGCGGATCATTTCCGACACTCTCCCGCTGGCCGTCGCCCTGCTGCCGCCCGACCTGCGCCAATATCTGCGCGTCAGCCATCAGGCCCGCGACGAAGATGCCCCCCGCGTCGCCCAGCTTTACCAAGCCTGCGGCGTTCAGGCCGACATCCAGCCGTTCTTCGCCGACATGCCCCGCCTGATGGCCGAGGCGCAGCTTGTCATCTGCCGCTCGGGTGCCTCCTCGGTCGCCGACCTGTCCATCATCGGGCGTCCCTCGATCCTCGTTCCCCTGGCTGCGGCGATCCGCGACGAACAAACCGCCAATGCCCGGGGTCTGGTCGATGCCGGCGCAGCCCTGTTGCTGCCCGAGGCTGATCTGAATCCCAGCACCCTCGCCGCCCAGATCACCGCCATCCTGACCGATCCGACCCGCGCCGAACACATGGCCCGCGCCGCGCTGTCGCAAGGCCGCCCCGATGCCACGACCCGGCTGGTGGCGCTCGTGACCTCACTCAAGAAAGACTGATCCATGAATGCCGCGACCAAACTGCCGATGGAATTGGGCCCGATCCACTTTGTCGGCATCGGCGGCATCGGCATGTCCGGCATTGCCGAGGTTCTGATCACCCTTGGCTACACCGTCCAAGGCTCCGACGCCCGCGCCTCCAAGATCACCGACCGCCTCGTCACCCTCGGTGCCACTTTCTTTGAAGGCCAGCGCGCCGACAATATCGGCGACGCCGCCGTCGTCGTCATCTCGTCGGCCATCAAACGCGGCAACCCCGAATTGGAAGAGGCCCGCCGCCGCAAATTGCCCGTCGTGCGCCGCGCCGAGATGCTGGCCGAACTGATGCGCTTGCGCTCCAACATCGCCATCGCCGGCACCCATGGCAAGACCACCACCACCACCATGGTCGCCACCCTGCTCGACAAGGGTGGCTTTGACCCCACCGTCATAAACGGCGGCATCATCCATGCCTATGGCTCGAATGCCCGTGCGGGTGCCGGCGAATGGATGGTGGTCGAGGCTGACGAATCCGACGGCAGCTTCAACCGCCTGCCCGCCACCATCGCCATCGTCACCAATATCGACCCCGAGCATATGGAGCATTGGGGCACCTTCGACGCCCTGCGCAACGGCTTTTACGACTTCGTCTCCAACATCCCGTTCTACGGCCTTGCCGTCTGCTGCACCGACCACCCCGAGGTGCAGGCCCTTGTCGGTCGCGTCACTGACCGCCGCATCATCACCTTTGGCTTCAACGCGCAGGCCGATGTCCGCGCCATCAACCTGATCTACGCCAATGGCGTCGCCCATTTCGACGTCGCCCTGCAAGGCGAAGGCCAGGGCCAAAAGATCGAAAATCTGACACTGCCCATGCCCGGCAATCATAATGTGTCGAACGCGCTGTCCGCCATCGCCGTCGCCCGCCATCTGGGCATGAAATCCGCCGAAATCCGCGAGGCGCTGGCCGCCTTTGCCGGCGTCAACCGCCGCTTTACCAAAGTGGCCGAGGTGGCCGGCGTCACCATCATCGACGATTACGGCCACCACCCGGTCGAAATCGCCGCTGTGCTGAACGCGGCGCGACAAGCCACCAAGGGCCGCATCATCGCCATTCACCAGCCGCACCGCTACACCCGCTTGTCCAACCTCTTCGACGATTTCTGCACCTGCTTCAACGAGGCTGACGTCGTCGCCATCGCCGATGTCTATGCCGCAGGCGAAGACCCGATCCCCGGCGCCTCGCGCGATGATCTTGTCGCGGGCCTGATCGCCCACGGCCACCGCCACGCCCGCGCCCTATTGGACGAGGCCGACCTTGCCCGCCTTGTCCGAGAACAGGCCCAACCCGGTGACATGGTGGTCTGCCTTGGCGCGGGTTCGATCTCGGCCTGGGCCAATGCGCTGCCCGCCAAACTGACGACCCCCCAGCTGACCGCCAAACCATGATCAGCCTGCCGCTGATCCTCGGCGCGCTGTGGGTCATTGTCGGGGCCATCACCGCGACGCTGCCGATGCGCCTGCAACGCTATCCCGGCATCCCCTTGCTGATCGCCGCACCGGTCCTGCTGATCTGGATCGGCTGGAAGCATGGCTTTGTCTGGGTCACCATCGGCCTGTTTGCCTTCCTGTCGATGTTCCGCCGCCCGCTGAACTACTTCATCCGCTGGGGCCTGGGTCTGCAATTGCCCAACCTGCCCCCCGAACTGCGCCGCGACGCGACGCGCGACCCGCCCAGCCGGGGGACAGACGCATGACCTATTCCCTGATGCTTGGTTTCTTGTGGCTGATCGCCGCCAATTTGATCGCCATGCTCCCCTCCCGCGACCATCACTGGCGCAACGCCTATCTGCTGATCACGCTCGGCATCCCGCTGCTTGGCTGGATCACCTTTCAAAACGGCCCGATCTTTGGCCTGCTGTTTCTGGCGGGCGGTGCCAGCGTGTTGCGCTGGCCAGTCTACTTTGTCGCCCGCTGGGCAAAGTCCGTGGTCCGCCGGCCCCCCACCGACTAAACCCCGCCGACTAGACTCCGCCGCCCAAACGCAAGCGCTCGGCCAAAGTTCTTGATCAAATAAGTTAGAAAATCATGTAGCGGCGTTGTAGGCGCATTGTAGGCAATTTGTAGATCGTTCATCTTCCGTTAACCCCGCTACATCTTGTGTCAACAACCGCTTGCGAGCGGGCGGTCGCTTGATTAACACATCCCCATGCAAAATTTACCCGTTCCCCGTGGCACCCTGACCCCAAATCGTCCCCTGTCGGACCTGACCTGGCTGCGTGTCGGCGGTCCGGCGGACTGGTTGTTTCAGCCTGCCGATGAACAAGACCTCGCCAGCTTTCTGGGCAACCTCGCCCCCGGCATCGCGGTATTTCCGATGGGGGTCGGATCAAACCTGATCGTGCGCGATGGCGGACTGCGGGCTGTGGTGATCCGGCTGGGTCGTGGCTTTAATACCATTGAAATTCAAGGGGATAGGGTCGTGGCCGGTGCCGCCGCCCTCGATGCCCATGTTGCCCGCCGCGCGGCCGAAGCGGGGCGTGATCTGACCTTTTTGCGCACGATACCGGGCTCGATCGGCGGGGCGGTGCGGATGAATGCCGGATGCTATGGCAGTTATGTCGCGGACTGCCTTGTTGAAATCCGTGTCGTCACACGGTTGGGGGCGATTGAAACCCTGACCCGCGCCGACCTGCATCTCGCCTATCGCCACTCCACCCTGCCCGAAGGCTGGGTCATCACCCAAGCCACCTTTGCCGCCCCTGCCGGTGACCCGGCGGTGTTGGGGGCGCGGATGCTGGACCAGATCGCCAAACGTGACGCCAGCCAGCCGACCAAGGATAGATCGGCAGGCTCGACCTTCCGCAATCCCTTGGGCCGGTCCTCGACCGGGCGCGCGGATGACAGCCATGAACTGAAGGCGTGGAAGGTGATCGACGACGCCGGTATGCGCGGGGCGCGGCTTGGCGGGGCACAGATCAGCCCGATGCACTCCAACTTCCTGATCAATGCCGGGGGTGCTACGGCCACACAGCTTGAAAATCTTGGCGAGCAGGTGCGAAAAAAGGTTTACGAAGACTCGGGTATCACCCTAGAATGGGAAATCATGCGCGTCGGCGAACTGGCGGCAAAATAACGATAATCCGGCAAAGTCCGGGTGAGGCAGTAAATGGTGGGCAGGTCTGCAAAAGCAGGCTCCCGCGTGGCAGTACTGATGGGTGGGCCTTCCGCAGAACGTGAGGTTTCCCTGTCATCGGGGCGCGAATGCGCCGCAGCCCTGCGGGTGGCTGGTTACGACGTGGTCGAGCTTGATGCCGGGCCCGATCTGGCGGCGCGTCTTGTTGCGATAAAGCCCGATTGCGTTTTCAATGCCTTGCATGGCCGTTGGGGCGAAGATGGCTGTGTGCAGGGACTGCTGGAATGGCTGCGCATCCCCTATACCCATTCAGGCGTGCTGGCCTCGGCACTTGCGATGGACAAGGCCCGCGCCAAGCAGGTCTTTGCCGCCGCAGGCTTGCCGGTGATGCATTCCGTTCTGGCGACGCGTCAGGCGGTGTCTGCCGCCCATGTCATGCCGCCACCCTATGTGGTCAAACCCAACAACGAAGGCTCGTCTGTCGGGGTCTACATCGTCCGCCCCGGCAGCAACGCACCGCGTCTGGCGGATACGATGCCCGATCTGGTGATGGTGGAAAGCTATGCGCCGGGGCGCGAGTTGACGGTGGCCGTTCTGGGCGAGCGCGCGCTGACAGTGACCGATATCATCACCGACGGCTGGTATGATTATGACGCAAAATATAAAATTGGCGGCAGCCGCCACGAGGTGCCCGCACGACTACCGGTAGAGATCACCCAAGCCTGCCTATCCCACGCCCTGACCGCCCACAAATCCCTAAACTGCCAAGGCCTAACCCGCACCGACTTTCGCTGGGAAGAAGAGCAAGGACTTAATGGTTTGATATTGCTTGAGATAAATACCCAGCCCGGCATGACGCCCACGTCGTTGGCCCCTGAACAGGCCGCCTCTTGCGGGATCAGCTTTCCCGAATTATGCGACTGGATCGTAAGGGACGCGTCATGCAATCGCTAGGCTCCGCCCTGCCGCTGCGCCGCGATCCGGCACCCACCCGCTGGGCTTACCGAATGCAACGGCTGTGGCTGACACCGGTATTTCGGGTCACCATGCGCGTGGGACTACCGGCCTTTGTGATCACGATGGCGGCCGGCATCTATCTGTCGGACCAAGCACGGCGCGACGCGGTCGGCAACAGTTACATCTCGATGAAGTCGAGTGTCGAGCAGCGCCCTGAATTCCTAGTCGGCCTGCTGGCGGTTGATGGGGCATCGGCGGAACTTTCGGATGCTGTGCGCGCCAAATTGAAATTGAACCTGCCGATGACCCGCTTTGATCTCGACCTCGATGCCTTGCGGGCCAAGGCGGAGACCTTGGATGCTGTAGCCAGGGCCGAGGTCAAGATCGGGTCGGGGGGTGTCTTGCAGGTCATCGTCACGGAACGGCAGGCAGCCTATGTATGGCGCTCGGCCGCGGGTTTAATGATGATCGACGCCTCGGGCAACCGGATTGCAGGCCTTGCACAAAGGTCTGATCGCGCCGACCTGCCTCTAGTGGCGGGCGAGGGAGCTGACACTGCGATCACCGAAGCGACCGCTTTGCTGCGAGCGGCGGGCCCCCTGGCGCCCCGTATCCGGGGGTTGGTGCGCATCGGCGAACGCCGATGGAACATTGCACTTGACCGCGACCAGACCATCCTTCTGCCCGCCACAGACCCGACCGACGCCTTGGACAGCTTTCTGGCGCTGAACAAGGCCGAAGACATCCTTGCCCGCGACATTACCGCAATCGATTTGCGCAATGAACACCGACCCGTTCTGCGCCTTGCGCCGTTCGCCCTTGACGAACTGCGCCGCGCAAACGGCACCCTAACGGAGTCAAAGACATGACCGACCTGTACCAATCACAGCGCGCCATGCGCAATATGCGCAAGGCCGCCATGCAGCGCGGCGTCATCGCCATTCTGGATGTGGGCACCTCGAAAATCGCCTGTCTGATCCTGCGCTTTGACGGATTGGAGGAAACACGCGAGGCGGATGGTGTTGGCTCGATGGCCGGCCAATCAAATTTCCGGGTGATCGGCGCTGCAACCACCAAATCGCGCGGTGTGCGCTTTGGCGAGATAGCAGTGATGAATGAAACAGAGCGCGCTATCCGCACGGCTGTGCAGGCCGCGCAAAAGATGGCCAATGTTCGGGTCGATCACGTCATCGCATGTTTTTCGGGCGCAGAACCTCGCAGCTATGGTTTGGCGGGCGAGGTTGAACTGCAGGATTCTGTTGTAACGGAACAGGATGTGGCCCGCGTTATGGCCTCCTGCGATGTGCCCGATATCGGCGAGGGGCGCGAGGTAATCCATGCCCAACCCGTAAACTTTGCTCTGGACCATCGTACGGGCATGGCTGATCCGCGCAATCAGATCGGCAACCGCCTTGCCTGCGATCTGCACTTGCTAAGTGTCGAAGCATCGGTCGTGCAAAACCTGCTGTATTGCATCAAGCGCTGTGATCTGGATTTGGCAGGGATAGCCGCGTCTTCTTATGTCTCAGGGATTTCTAGTCTGGTTGAGGACGAACAGGAATTGGGGGCTGCCTGCATTGATATGGGCGGTGGGTCGACTGGTTTGTCGATCTTCATGAAGAAACACATGATTTTTGCCGACTGCGTGCGTCTGGGCGGCGATCACGTGACCGCCGATATCGCAAAGGGTCTGCAGGTGCCACTGGTTGTGGCCGAACGTATCAAGACGAAGCATGGCGGCGTACAAGCGACCGGCATGGATGACCGCGAAATGATCGAGATCGGTGGCGACAGCGGCGACTGGGACAAAGACCGCCGCCAGATCAGCCGAACCGAGTTGATCGGCATTATCCGCCCTCGCGTTGAAGAAATCCTTGAAGATGTGCGGGTGCGATTGGACGTCGCGGGCTTTGACAGCCTGCCCAGCCAGCAGATCGTTCTGACCGGAGGGGCCAGCCAGATCCCGGGTCTGGACGGGTTGGCCAGCCGCATCTTGGGCCAAAGGGTGCGCATGGGGCGCCCCCTGCGCGTGCAGGGATTGCCCCAAGCAGCCACCGGGGCGGCCTTTGCTTCTACCGTGGGGTTGTGTCTGTTTGCCGCCCACCCCCAAGATGAGTGGTGGGATTTTGATATTCCGGCTGAACGCTATCCCGCGCGATCGCTGAAAAGGGCCTTTAAATGGTTCAAGGATAACTGGTGATCCCCAACATACAGATATTCAGGCGATATACCGTAATGAAGCAGGCAACTTTCCCCATATTTTGTGGGTCAGCGGATCTTTTCGCGTGACCTGCGGTCGTATTGTGGATAGATTCTGCAGCAACAAGGTCAATCCGGCCCATATGGGGCGGTATCAAGGCAAAGCGGCAATAAGCAGCGCAACTGTGGCTCAACAAAAAACGGCGGGACTTATCATGACATTGAATCTGACTGTGACCTCGCAGCGCGAAGAGTTGAAGCCGCGCATCACCGTGTTCGGCGTGGGTGGGGCTGGCGGCAACGCGGTCAACAACATGATCGACAAACAACTAGAAGGCGTCGAATTTGTCGTCGCGAATACCGACGCACAGGCTCTGCAGCAAAGTAGGGCGCATTCGCGAATTCAGATGGGCCTTAAGGTCACCGAGGGTTTGGGTGCCGGGGCACGCCCGACGGTCGGTGCCGCCGCAGCCGAAGAAACCATTGAAGAAATTGTCGATCATCTGGCTGGTGCGCACATGTGCTTCATTACCGCTGGTATGGGTGGTGGGACCGGTACTGGTGCGGCCCCGATCATTGCTCAGGCCGCCCGCGAACTGGGAGTTCTGACTGTCGGCGTTGTGACCAAACCCTTCCAGTTCGAGGGTGCCAAGCGCATGCGTCAAGCCGAAGAGGGTATCGAAGCCTTGCAACGTGTCGTGGACACATTGATTGTGATCCCCAACCAGAACCTGTTCCGCCTAGCCAATGAGCGCACAACCTTTACCGAAGCCTTCGCCTTGGCGGACGATGTGTTGTATCAAGGTGTCAAGGGTGTCACAGACCTTATGGTTCGCCCGGGGCTCATAAACTTGGACTTTGCCGACGTCCGCGCCGTGATGGACGAGATGGGCAAGGCGATGATGGGGACGGGCGAGGCGACCGGCGAAAACCGCGCCGTTCAAGCCGCAGAAAAGGCAATTGCCAACCCGTTGCTGGACGAAATCAGCCTGCACGGCGCCAAGGGCGTACTGATCAACATCACTGGTGGCTATGACTTGACCTTGTTCGAACTGGACGAGGCGGCCAACATCATCCGTGAAAAGGTTGATCCCGATGCAAATATCATCGTGGGCTCAACACTTGACGTCAATATGGAGGGTGTTCTGCGGGTTTCCGTTGTGGCCACCGGAATCGACCTCAAGACGCCTATTGTCGAGACACCACTGACACGCCGGACTATGGCTGCACCGTTGGCACCGTTCGCCGCACAAGCAATACCTGAGACGCGTCGTGAAGCACCGATGACGCTGCAGGGTCCCGCGCAGAAACCCGCACCCGTTCAGCCAACTGGGATGCAAGAGGCCAGTCTGTTCGACGCCAGCACGCAAGTCGACGAGATGGACACTGACGATTTGCCCGCTCCTGCCTACCGTCCGCAAACGACGTCCGAGCGCCCCGCAGCCGCTACGGCGCGCGACCCTGAAGCCGCCAGTTTTGTCGCTCCGCGCCCACGTGCCGCAGGCTCACCCTCGCCCGAAGCCTTGGCGCGGTTGCAGGCGGCAGTCAACCGTGCCCCGGCATCTCCTCCGCTGCAGTCACCGCGGCAGACCGCCCCCATTCAGCGTCAACCTGCTGCAGCCTCAGCAAAGCCCGCGGAACGTCCGCGGTTTGGTATTGGCAGCCTGATAAATCGAATGTCGGGTGTTCATGCAGACGCCCCGATTGATCGCGCGGCTGCAGCCCGGCAGCATCCATCGGTGACATCATATGATGATGAAGCAGAGCATTCAGCCGATCAAGACCGTATCGAGATCCCTGCCTTCCTGCGACGCCAAGCGAACTGAAGCCTCTTTCAGGCGATGCAAGAAGCCCGTGCAAAATGCGGGCTTCTTGTACGAGGAACCAATACCTTGCCCATGTTTCAGTCGTTGTTACAGACGGTCATAATCTGTGAATTGTTAAACGGGTTTGAGACACTTAACCATCAATTCATTGCAGAAATTTCGCTGAATGCGGGGCGTGCCGTGCAGAAGACAATTAGCTCATCGGTGGCCTTTCAGGGGCTCGGTTTGCATACAGGGGCCGCCGTGCGGATGGTCGTGCGTTCCGCCGCCGTAGATTATGGCATCTGTTTTCGTCGCACGGATTTGACCTCGGGCGATACGATGATACTGGCGCGTTGGGATGCCGTTGTGCCGTCGCGCCTTTGTACGCTGGTTGCAAATGACGATGGCGCGTCAGTCTCGACGATCGAGCATATCATGGCAGCCTTGGCCGGTCTTGGAATCAGCAACGCGTTGATCGAGATTGACGGGCCCGAGGTGCCGATTCTCGACGGGTCAGCCGCTCCTTTTGTCACTGCACTCTTGGCAGGCGGAATCGAAGAACAGTCGGCACCATCCAGGGCAATCCGCGTGTTGAAAACAGTCGAGGTCCGCGACGGCGAGGCGATGGCTCGGCTCGAACCAGCTGAAATGCTCGAGATAGACTTTAGAATAGACTTTGCCGACCGGGCCATAGGCAAACAGTCGCACAAGCTGAACATGTCAAACGGAGCTTTTGTGCGTGAACTGTCTGACAGCCGCACGTTTTGCCGCCAGTCCGATGTTGATGCCATGCGGGCACGTGGCTTGGCTTTGGGTGGAACGCTTGATAATGCCGTGGTGTTTGACGGTGATCGCATCTTGTCGCCGGGCGGCCTGCGCTATCGCGATGAACCCGTTCGGCACAAGATGCTGGACGCGTTGGGCGACTTGTCTCTGGCAGGAGCGCCCTTGTTGGGCCGATATACCGGTATCCGTGCTGGCCACGCGCTCACCAACCGTCTGCTGCGCCTGTTGTTTGCAACGCCCGGTGCCATGTCGATCGACGATTGCGATGACATGGCGGGCGGGAAACTGCCGGGCGTTGGCGTCTATCTCGGTGACCTGCCAGCCTTTGCCTGAATATGTCGCTGCCAAGCAGCGAAAGCCGTTTTGCGCCTGCGTTTTTTCTATGCTAGGACGGTTTCAGCGGGGCGGTTCGATCAGTCGGATACGTCTTTTTGGGGTTGAGGGTACAGCGAAGATGGCAGGCGTAGGGTCAAACGCGGTGCGTGAACTTTTGTTTGCGCTGATGCTGGTATCCCTCGCTGCCTGCGCGCCAAAGCCCAAGCAACTGTCGCTGGACAACTACACAGCGGAAGACATCTTCAAACGGGGCGAGTTGGAGCTTGAGGTCAATAAGAATCCAAAGGGGGCTCTTTCATATTTTCAGGAAGCCGAGCGGCTTTATCCCTATACTCAGTGGGCAAAGCGTGCGCTGATCATGCAGGCCTTCACGCTGCATAAATCCAAGAATTATGAAGAGGCGCGGGTCGCCGCGCAGCGCTATCTAGACTTCTATCCTGGCGAAGACGACGCAGCCTATGCGCAATACCTGCTTGCACTGTCCTACTATGACCAGATCGAGGATGTCGGCCGGGATCAGGGTCTGACGTTTCAGGCGTTGCAGGCCCTACGCGTTGTGATCGAGCAATACCCCGACAGCGAATACGCAAAATCAGCGATCCTGAAATTTGATCTCGCCTTTGACCACCTTGCCTCAAAAGAGATGGAGATTGGGCGTTATTACCTGAAACAGCGCCACTACGCAGCAGCCATCAATCGGTTCCGGTCGGTCGTGCAGGATTTCCAGACGACCACCCAGACCGCTGAGGCATTGGAACGGCTGGTAGAAGCCTATTTGGGCCTTGGTTTGACCGAAGAGGCACAAACAGCAGGCGCCATACTGGGGTACAACTATCAATCCAGTCCCTTCTATCAAGACGCCTTTAACCTGTTGAAAGATCGCGGTCTTTCGCCTGAAGCAAAGGGCAGTTCATGGCTGTCTTCAGTGTACCGCCAGATGGTCAAGGGTGAGTGGCTGTGACCACGCTGCGCATCCGCAAACCCGACGGACTTTGCGATGCTGCGCACGCTTAGTATTCGTGATGTTCTGATCATCGACCGGTTGGACCTGTCGTTTCATCCGGGATTGAATGTTCTGACCGGCGAAACCGGAGCAGGTAAGTCAATTCTGCTGGATGCGCTAGGCTTTGTTTTGGGATGGCGCGGCAGGGCAGAACTGGTTCGTGCCGGTGCAATACAAGGCGAGGTGGTTGCGGAATTTGATCTTCCCCCCGCGCACGCCGCGCGCTCGGTTCTGGTCGAGGCAGGGCTGGCCGCCGAGAGCGAATTGATCCTGCGCCGCGTGAATTACGCCGATGGCCGCAAGACCGCTTTTGTCAATGATCGCCGTGCCTCTGCTGAGGTTTTGCGTGATCTGTCGGATACCTTGGTCGAACTGCATGGCCAACAGGATGACCGTGGTCTGCTGAACTCGCGTGGGCATCGGGCGCTGTTGGACAGCTTTTGCGGACTGAACCTTTTGCCGTTGAATGTGGCATGGCGCGCGCGCTCGGCAGCCCGCAAGGCTTTGGCCGAGGCCGAAGCCTTGGTCGCCAAGGCCCGCGCCGAAGAAGACTATCTGCGCCATGCTGTGGCCGAATTGAGCAAGCTTGCCCCAGAACCCGGTGAGGATGCAATCCTGGATGCCACACGCCGGCGCATGCAAGGTTCAGCGCGCATTCGCTCTGATATCGCGCGGGCCCATGTCGCTCTGTCCGATGCCGCAGACGCCGCTTTGGGCGACGCCCAAAGGTGGCTGGAAGGTGCCGCTGATCACTCAGAGGGTGGCTTGGATGCCCCTCTGGCCGCACTTGCTCGTGCCCAAATGGAATTGGCCGATGCTCAGAACGGGGTCGAGGCTGTGTTGCAATCGCTGGATTTCAATCCCAGCGAGTTGGAGGCATTGGAAGAGCGATTGTTCGCCATTCGCGCCATGGCACGCAAGCATTCGGTGCTGCCAGACGATTTGGGAGCACATTTGGCGCATATGAAAGCACGATTGGATGCCTTGGATTCAAGCTCTAGAAAACTCAAATCCTTGATAAAGTCTGCCACTGAGTCTGAGGCCGACTTTACACGGCTTGCCTTGGATGCATCCCGTGCGCGCAGGGCTGCGGCCCAGAATTTGGATGCCGCGATGGCACAGGAGCTTGCGCCTCTGAAGATGGAACGTGCCGTTTTCGCCACAGAGTTCTCCGCCGCCGAGCCGGGACCAGACGGGGTGGATCAGGTTACCTTCACGGTGGCGCCCAATCCAGGCTCTCCGGCCGGTGCTTTGAACAAGATCGCGTCCGGGGGCGAACTCAGCCGCTTTCTGCTGGCGTTGAAAGTCTGCCTTACCAGCCAGACGCCGGACCTTACCATGATCTTTGACGAAATTGACAGGGGCGTTGGCGGCGCGACCGCTGATGCCGTTGGGCGGCGACTGCAGTTGCTGTCTTGTGATGGCCAGGTGCTGGTCGTCACGCATAGTCCCCAAGTTGCGGCCTTTGGTGCACACCACTGGAGGGTTGAAAAACGGGTCGACGCGGGACAGACGCTTTCCACCGTCATCCCCCTGTCGCCACCTGAGCGCGTTGAAGAAATTGCCCGAATGCTTGCCGGTGACATCATAACCGATGCAGCAAGAGAGGCGGCCAAAGCACTACTCATGGATCGAATCTAACTCTTTTTGCCCCCTTTTTTTCGCATTTCGATGCATCCGGCCGTTCGTTCCGACAACATCCGGTCAGTCATTCCGGAGTATCCGGCCACCTGAGGATCGTTGCCGCATGGGCATGGTTTTGGATGTCAGGCTCTTTCGCCCTCGTCAACGTTTTCGGCGGGGTTGCCCGCTCTTCGCATCGAATGGCCGTCCAATTCGAGGCGATGAGCGTTGTGAACCAGGCGGTCGAGGATGGCATCGGCGAAGGTGGGTTCGTCGATCACTGCGTGCCATGCTGTGACCGGCAACTGGCTGGTGGTCAGGATTGATCCTCGGCCGTGGCGGTCATCTACGATTTCCATCAGGTCTCGGCGCTGACCGGCGGTCAGGCGATCAGTGTGACGTTGCCCCCAACTTTTATCCAGCGTGAGCGAGACTCCGGGTTTGAGCTTTGCCCATTTGGACGGGTTGGGCAACGGG
>JBAXXO010000045.1:0-16067 GCA_037127855.1 Alphaproteobacteria bacterium | reverse complement strand
TTGGATCAGTGACCCATGAGGGCGGCGTCGAAGGGATAGCGGGTCAGGTTTTCGTGACCGGTTTCGGTGATCAGAACCTGATCCTCGAGCTTGATCGAGAAATCACCGCCCAGAGGCGACACAAGCGCCTCGACACACAGGGTCATGCCGGGTTGCAGGACATGTTCGAAGGCACCTGACACATAACTGTCGGGGTAGGGGATATAGGGCCATTCGTCGCACAGGCCCACACCGTGCATCTTGCACGAGTATTTCTGGGCCCAGTGCTGACTGTCGAGCACGTGTCCGCCATGGATCAGGTCGCGGATCGCGACGCCCGGCTTCAGCATCGCCATGTTGGTGTCGATATGCTCGCGGGCGTGGTGCATGGCGGCGATCATGTCTGGACGGGGTTTGCGGTCGCCGATCCACCAGGTGCGGGATATGTCGATGCAGATGCCATAGCAGCCGATCAGGTCGGTGTCGAAGGCGACGATCTCGTTGTTCTGCACGATGCGCGGGCCGCATTCCATGAACCACGGATTGGTGCGGGGGCCAGAGGCGAGCAGGCGAGTCTCGATCCACTCGCCGCCGCGGCGGATGTTGCCACGGTGCAGTTCGGCCCAGATCGCGTCTTCGGAGGTGGTGCCTTGGGGCACGTTGTGGCGGGCAAAAGCCTCCATCTCGGCAATCGCGGCCTCGCAGGCGTGGTGGGCGCAGCGCATGGCGGCGATGTCCTGAGGCCCTTTGATGGCGCGGGTGCGTTCTGTGACTTCTTCGCCCTCCATCACCGCGAATCCCGCACGTTCCAGCGCGCGCAGGCCAAAGACCATGATCTTGTCCACCGCCAGGCGGCGGTTGGTGCCGGCATGGGCGCGCATCACCTCATCCACCTGAGCGGCGAAATTTTGCGCGTCTTGCGCGCCGGTATCGCCGGTCACCGAATAGAAGAACGACGCGCCAGTGCGCAACTCTTTGACCAGCGGGTTGAAGGTGACGAGGAAGGGCGAATTCTTGTATTCCCACATCACCATATGCCCGTCGGCGCAGATCAGGCAGGCGCGGAACGGGTTATGGGCGTTCCACAATTGCATGTTGGTGGTGTCGGTGGCGTAGCGGATGTTCAGGGGGTCGAACAGCAAGAGCCCGCCATAGTCACGGTCGATCAGCGCCTGGGTCAGGCGTTGCCAGCGCCACAGGCGCATCTGCTCAAGGTCTGGGGCGGTCAGCCCCACCGCCTGCCATTCGCCAAAGGCAAGCTGGGTCGGTCCGATTTCGACCCGGTCATTGTCATTGGGGCTGCCATCGGCAAGCCGGTCGCCGCGCGTCGGGTCGATTTTGCGACGATCGGAATAGGGTTGGTCCATGTCAGCCTCCTTTTGCGCCAGCATCCTGCGTGAAGGCGGGTTTGCTGTTTCAGGGGCGACTTTGCGTGTCGCAATTGGTCGCAGGCTTGAATGGCATGGCCGATCATGGCACAGCTTGGGACGAAAGGAGCGCGTAATGACGCTGATCTTGCAATCAAGCCTGCCCTTTGCGCCCTGGATGTCGCCCGTGACGGCGCGCCTGCCGGGGGTGCAACCGGTGCAGGGCGATGACTGGCTGCGGGTGGACGATGCCTATGCGGCCCAGATGGCCCTGCGCGACGCGCTGATTGCCGATCAGCGCCCGATCGTGGTCGCGGCCTTGCCCGAGGGGCAGGAGGCGGTCGCAGAGTTGTATGACACGGTCCTGACACGTCTGGCGCAACAGCCCGGCTACCGGATCGGCGCTGTCGAGGCCAGGTGTCCGGATGGGCGCATGGTCGTCTTGGATGCATCGCAACCATTCGCCACCTTGGGCAGATTGGTACAAGAGGATCTGTGTCTGCTGCAAAAACAGGGTGACGAACATGTGCTGACCGGGGCAGTCTTGTGCTTTCCGGCCTCATGGACGCTGGCGGAAAAGCTGGGGCGACCCTTGATGGGCATCCACCGGCCCGTCGAATCCTATGACCCCGACATCGCGCGCCGTGTCCAGCGCATGTTTGACGCCTTGCGCCCCGAGCAACCGCTGTGGCGAATGAATGCGCTGGTCTATGCGGATCCGGCCCTGCACCAGCCCCGGCGCGAGCTTGATCCCCGTACCGAGCGACGCGGTGGCCAATTTCTGCGGGCAGAACGACAGACCCTGCTGCGCCTGCCACGGACAGGGGCGGTGCTGTTTGCCATTCATACCTATATCGTTGCATTGTCCAGCCTGACAGAAGCCGAGCGCGCAGGTCTGATCGCGGCGCGGCTATAAGGTTGCGGGTCCTTGCGACAGCCGCCCCGTCTTTGGAATGTCAAAACACACAGGAATGTCAAAACACACAGGGCCATCGCAATTCCTTGCGAGCTTGCAGCGTCTTGTGCTTGATCAAGTGCACCTGATGAAGCGGGTTGCAAAGCACAACGCAGGTGCCGGGACCGAGTATGGTGACAGGGCCGACACCATGGTGACCGTATCTGGACATGGTCGCGCAATAGGGCTGGATGCGCCCAGCATCGCGGGGCCCCGGATCAGGACCAGTCGCGCAAATCTCCGCCGTCAACATGGTAGATGAGCGCCCGCACGGCGCCACCGGTCCAGGCAAAGGGCATCATCACGGCCAGCAAAGCCTTGGCCTGAAAACCTGCATGTCGTAGGTCCGATTCTTGCGCCATGCCCGACGGCCCATCTGCCCCATTAGGGCCGAGTTCGACGTCCTCATCGTGTTGGGTCGAAAGGATGGCGTTGCGGATGGCCTGAAGAGTTGGTTCGATCTGGGTTTTTTCGGAAACGGCCTGCGCAGGTCTGACAGGAGCATCGACCGGGTTGGGTACCGGCAAGGGAATAGTGTCCACGATGGCGGGGCGGATCAGCGAGGCACTGTCCTGTACAAGCTGACCAAACATCTTGATCCGCCCGGCAACCCATTCGCGTGACGGCAGAAGCGTCAGGTGGTCTTTGCCCGGCAGTTCTAACGCGCCCGCTTCGACCATCTCGCCCAGAACCTGCAGCCGTGTCGCGGCATCGTCGATGGCGGGCAACAGGTCGCGTTTGGCCATGGCATGGGCGACGTGGGCAAAGGCGGTCAGGTCCAATTTCGCGCGCTGCTGACCCTCGACCCAGATCGGGGGGCGGATGTCGGAAGGGGCGATCTGTTCGACAGCGACGTTGCGCCGTGCCGACTTGCGGGCCATGTGATCCTCAATCGGTGTCAGAACGACATTGACAATGTGGGAAAAAACGGGCGTAAGAGTGGCAATATTGTGTCAAAAATGCGGCAGATCGCAGTCTTGGCCCGAACAGACTGTTTCGCAGCCTCGGTGACCCAAGCAAGATCGGGCTCATAGCCGCGGGAATATGGCCGGCCCTCAGGCGGGGCTGCCGGATTTGGCTGTCATTCACAATATGGCAACGGGGCCGGTTGCGTCCGTTTTAGGCTTTGCGGCTGGACAGGAAACCATGCGTGGTCTTGTCCCAATAGAACGGCGCGCGCAGCAATTCCCACAGCGCCTTGTACCCCGCCACAGCAAGCATCGGAAAATACAATGTCAGCGTCAATACCCATGCTCGGCCGATCCTTTGGCCTGACCTCTGCAAGCCGACAAATCCGATCGCGTGGTTCAACAATTCGGCCGCGACGAAAAGAAAGGCCAGCGTCATGATCGTCGAATGGTCCAGCCAGACTGTCACGGGATGGCCGAGCCCCAGATGCAGCGCGAACATCGACCAAAGCAGCGGCGCCAGCAGGGTCTGGGACAGCGAGCCCAGAAACAAGGCTTGAAACCCCAGGAATCCCCAAGGCCCCATCTGCCGCCAAAGCAGCACCGGGCGACGCATATGGGTGAGATAGGTCATCATGTAACCTTTGACCCAACGCGAGCGTTGCTTGACCCATGGCAGTGCCACGCAATTCGCTTCTTCATAGGTAGTGGTGGCGATCAACTCGGTGCGGTAGCCTTGGCGGATCAGGCGCATGCCCAGATCGGCATCCTCGGTCACATTATGCGCGTCCCAGCCACCGAGCTTTTCCAAAGCCTCACGGCGAAAGAACAGGGTCGTGCCCCCCAAAGGCAGCGGCAGGCCCAGCCTTTGCAAGCCCGGAAGAACCACGCGGAACCAACTGGCATATTCGATTGTAAAGCAACGCGACAGCCAGTTGTGGGTCGGATTGTAGAAATCCAACACACCTTGCAGGCAGACGACTTCGGGCCCGCGGCGATGAAAGCGCTGCACCACTTTGTGGATCTGGTCAGCCTCGGGCATATCCTCGGCATCGTAGACGCCGATAATGCTGCCCCGACATTGTGTCAGTCCAAAGTTCAAGGCGCGCGGCTTGGTCTTGACCTTGCCACGCGGTGTGACGACGACCCGCATCCAGAACGGCAAATGCGCCCGGCGCAAAGCCTTGCGGGTCAGATGGTCCTCCTCTTCGACCACCAGCAGGATGTCCAATTTGTCGCGCGGATAATCCAGCCGGCCAAGACGCCGCACCAGACGCGCCACGATGTCGGCCTCTTTGTAAAGACCGACCATGATGGAAACGGTGGGCAGACGGGCGATCACCACATTGTCGTCACTGTCCGCGTCCCGGTGCCGCAAGCTGGCCAGAAGGGCCGCGAATTTCATCAGACTGGTCATCGCCAGCGTGAAGGATACCCACAGCAACAACACAGTCAGCGTCAGCGGCAAGACCGACAGCGCCAGAACCGAACCAAGCCCCAGCAGCAGCCACACCCGTGGAGACGCTTTGCGGTGGTTGCGACAGCTGTCTTTCAACGGCAGCAGTGTTTCGGCGGCGCGGGCGATCTGCGCGCCTCGCACCGTCAGAATTGCTGTCTCGATCTGTTCTGGTGGTGCCAGAACATGAGAAACAGAGCCGAAAACCCTGCTCAGCCGGGCGTAATGCTGCTGGAAGCTTTCGCCACTGGCGGTCGCGATGATCACCGTGCCGCCGCTGTCACGCCACGGCAACACATGGTTGGCCTGACAAAAAGCCGCCCCCAGCCGGTCAATCAGCCGGGCATCGGGTGGCTGGCGGCGCAAATCGGCCAGACCAAGGCCCGTCAGTCGTGCGACCGCTGCAAAAAGCGTTTCCTGACGCAGCGACCGGTCCGCCAAAAGCGCCTCGATCAGCCGACCACCGCTCTGCTTGACCTGCGACAGCGCCGAAACCATGTCATGCGCCGTAATCGCCCCCTCGCGCAGCAACTGCATGGCAAGGGCGCGGTCAACTTCGGCTGGCGTTGTCGGCGGCGGTTCCGGTGCGCGTCGGGCCACGGAAAAGGCCCCATCGGGCTGCGCGAAACCAAGACGAGACTGGATGGACATTCTGACCCCGATCGCCGCAAGGCAACATGCGACGATGTCATTGTGATCCGCCAATGGTTAAGGCAGGCTTAACGAACAGCTTGAGGTTGGAACTTTCCGCCAATAAGCAGCTTGCCCGATCAGGCTGCGCGTCGGGTCCGCATGGCGGTGGCAAAGCGTTCGAACAGATAATAGCTGTCTTGCGGGCCAGGGCTGGCTTCAGGGTGGTATTGCACTGAAAACACCGGCTTGCCTGTTACGGCAATCCCGCAATTGGATCCATCAAACAGGCTGACATGGGTTTCGCGCACACCTGCCGGCAGGGTCTGACTGTCAACCGTAAAGCCGTGATTCATCGATGTGATCTCGACCTTGCCGGTGTCGATATCCTTGACGGGATGGTTGGCACCGTGATGGCCATGGTTCATCTTGACCGTGGTCGCCCCCAAGGCAAGGGCCAGCATCTGATGGCCAAGGCAAATGCCGAACAAGGGTAGGTCGCGGGCCAGAACCCCCTGAATCATCGGTACGGCATAGGCGCCCGTGGCGGCCGGATCGCCGGGACCGTTGGACAAGAACACCCCTTCGGGGTTCAGCGCCAGCACATCCTCGGTGGTTGCGGTCGCGGGCAAGACCGTCACCTCGCAGCCGACCGATGCAAGGCAGCGCAGGATGTTGCGCTTGGCGCCGTAGTCAATCGCCACAACCCGCAGGCCCGGCCCGTTGCGCCGTGTATAGCCTTCCGGCCAGGCCCAGGTCTTTTCATCCCAGCGGTAGCTTTGCGCGCAGGACACGCCCTTGGCCAGATCCATGCCGACAAGACCCTTCCAAGCCCGCGCCTTTGCCACCAGACCACCCAGATCGAACTTGCCCTGCGGGTCATGCGCCAAGGCGACATGCGGTGCCCCGTGCTGGCGAATGGCGCGGGTCAGACGCCGCGTGTCCAGACCGCCGATGCCGATGCGGCCTTTTGCGGTCATCCACTGCATCAGATCGCTGGTGGCGCGCCAGTTGGACGGCGCAGTCGGATCCCATTTCACGACCATGCCCGCGGCAACCGGATCGCCAGTCTCGTCATCTTGCGCGGTCGTCCCGGTGTTGCCGATATGAGGAAAGGTAAAGGTCACGACCTGACTTGCATAGGAAGGATCCGTCATGATCTCTTGGTAGCCGGTCATCGCGGTGTTGAACACCAGTTCGGCCACGGTCTCGCCCGTGGCGCCAAAGCCATGACCGTAAAAAACAGTGCCGTTTGCCAGAGCGAGGCAGGCGGTGGGTCTGGGGCTGTCGGTCATTCGGGCTGCTCGCTGCCGGGAAATTTGGCGGACCCTAATTGTCGGGGTCGCTGGGGTCAAGGGCAGGGGCGAAACGGACTGCGCAACCGTCACGGTGACTTTTGGCAAATACACCTGCCGTTGCCCTGTCCGGCTTGGCCCGCTATGATGCACCAAAAAGCAAAAGCAGGAGAAAACCATGTCCGATCAGGCCCCGATCGTTGCCCGTCTGCAAGAGGCGATCAAGGACGCGATGCGCGCCAAACAGTCCGAGCGGCTATCCGGTTTGCGGCTGATTTCAAGTGCGATCAAGGACCGCGAGATTGCGCTGCGCGGCGAGGGGGCGGCGGCGATGACCGAGGCCGACATTCTGGCGGTGCTGGGCAAGATGGTCAAACAGCGTCAGGACTCCACGCGGATGTATCTGGAGGGTGGACGGCAGGATCTGGCACAAAAAGAACGCAACGAAATCGCCGTGATCGAAGAATTCCTGCCTGCCCAACTGAGCGCCGATGAAATCGACGCCGCCATCGCCGACGCCGTCGCCGAGTGCGGCGCCAGCAGCATCAAGGACATGGGCAAGGTCATGGCGGTCTTGAAAGGCAGATATACCGGCCAGATGGATTTCGGGTCGGTTGGTGCCTTGATCAAAACACGACTGGCTTAGAGCGGGTTGCACTCAATCTGATTCAGATTGAGTGCAACCCGCTCTAGGTCGCCTTCACTTGCCCCGGTGGCTGTCTGGTCAGGCAGCCACGGATGTACAAATCGCGATCAGCGTGCCTTCGGGGGCTTTTACATAGGCGAAGGTCTGGCCCAAAGGCATATGGGTCGCGTGGGTCACCAGCCTGGCCCCGGCCTGAACGGCGCGGGCCATTGCGGCTGTGACATCGGCGGTAGCAAAGGCCCGTTCGAAGTTTGGCCGATCAGGCAGCACTGGTCTTGCTTTGGGTCAAGGTTCCCGTCGATGCTGGGCGGCGAGCAAGGATTGCAGGCGGTCGTGGATTTCCTGCCGCTCGACCGGCGCCAGAAAGGCACCCAGTTCCACCTCGCGGGCGCTGCCGGCAAGGGTCAGGTAATTGGCGACCGGGCCGCCACTGGCATAAAGGCTGGTGCGAACCCAATGGGGGTTGGCTTGCCAGTCCTGCGCCGGACCGCGCGGGTTGGTGCGGTGCAGGGTGATCAGATCGCGGGTCAGGGTCAGATCCTCGGTCGTGATGCGATAGCTGTGTTGCAGGGCGATCCAGATGCCGGCCAGCGGTGCCAGCACAAAGGGCAGCAAGACCCACAATCCGGGCGTGCCAAGCTGGGTCAGCAGGGGCAGGGCCAGCAGTAGGGCGGTGGCCGCGATGAACCAGACAAAGCCGCGCCGCGTCAAGGACCGGTGCGGCCACAGGCGCAGGCGAATGACCTCAGGGTCGGTTTCAGAAATCCATTGATAGGGCATGGATAAATGTTAGCACCAGATTGGGTGAAGGCAATGGGGCCGCCACGCGTGCGTTTGGGTCTAGCTTGGGGTTCTTCCGCAAAGCCAAAGGCCCCGGTTCCCCGGGGCCTTTGATCAGTGAACGACCAAGAATTGTCAATGCGCGTGGCTTTTGTCCCAGTCGCTTTGCTTTGGCAGTTGTTCGAACGTGTGTTCGGGCGGTGGGCAGGGCAGGGTCCATTCCAGCGTGTCGGCATATTCGCCCCAATAGTTGTTCACGGTGATCCGCTTGCCGTAACGCAGCGACCAGAAGATCACGCCGATGAAGAACACAAAGGACGCAAAGGACAGGAAGGCACCATAGGACGAGACCTTGTTCCAGTAGGCAAAAGCCTCGGGATAGTCGATATAGCGGCGCGGCATGCCCTGACGGCCAAGGAAGTGTTGCGGAAAGAAGGTCAGGTTCGCGCCGATGAACATCGTCCAAAAGTGCAGCTTGGCCGCCCATTCGGGATATTCACGGCCCGACATCTTGCCGAACCAGAAATAGATGCCGGCAAAGATGCCGAACACCGCGCCCAGCGACATCACATAGTGGAAATGCGCCACGACATAATAGGTGTCGTGATACATCCGGTCGACCGGGGCCTGCGATAGCACGATCCCGGTCACGCCGCCAACGGTGAACAGGAACAGAAAGCCAAAGGCCCACAGCATCGGGGCCTTGAACTCGATGCTGCCGCCCCACATAGTGGCGATCCACGAAAAGATCTTGATGCCTGTGGGCACCGCGATGACCATGGTCGCCAGCATGAAATAACTTTGCTGGGTCAGCGACATGCCGACCGTGAACATGTGGTGCGCCCAGACGACAAAGCCCAGCACCCCGATTGCAACCATCGCATAGACCATCGGCAGATAACCGAAGATCGGCTTCTTGCTGAAGGTCGAGATGATGTGGCTGATGATGCCGAAGGCCGGTATGATGATTATGTAGACCTCGGGATGGCCAAAGAACCACAGGATGTGCTGGTACAGGATCGGGTCGCCGCCACCTGCCGGGTCAAAGAAGGTGGTGCCAAAATTGCGATCCGTCAGCAGCATGGTGATGGCACCGGCCAGCACCGGCAGGGCCAGCAGGATCAGCCATGAGGTGACAAAGATCGACCAAGCGAACAACGGCACCTTGTGCAAGGTCATGCCAGGCGCGCGCATGTTCAAGAATGTGGTGATCATGTTGATGGCACCCAGGATCGACGAGGCACCCGACAGGTGCACGGCAAAGATCGCAAGGTCCATGGCATAGCCGTCTTCACGGCTGGACAGCGGCGGATACAGGACCCAGCCCACGCCCGCGCCTGCGCCACCCTCACCCCCCGGGGCGAACAGCGACAGCACGGCGAGTGTCGAGCCTGCGACGAACATCCAGTAGGACAGGTTGTTCATGCGCGGAAAGGCCATGTCCGGCGCACCGATCTGCAACGGCATGAAATAATTGCCAAAGCCGCCGAACAGGGCCGGGATGACGACAAAGAACATCATCAACACGCCATGCGCCGTGATCATGGCATTCCACTGGTGGCCATCGGGGGTGCAGGCAGTGCCCGCATCCGCGACAAACCGCAAGCCTTCGGCGCAAAGATATTGCACGCCGGGGTTCATGAGTTCGAGCCGCATATAGATGGTGAACAGCACCGAAATCAGCCCGACAAGACCGCCGGTAAAAATGTAAAGGATGCCGATATCCTTGTGGTTGGTCGACATGAACCAGCGGGTAAAGAACCCTTTTTGATCATGCTCATGGTCGTGGCCATGGAGGGCTGCGTCGGCCATAGGCGTCTCCCGTATGGGTTTCGGATTTGGGCCCGGAACATGCCGGCGCCGCATGACAGGGTTCTAGTCTGCGCGGACCGTCAGGGCAATGGCGGATATTGTCGCATCCAACGGAAAAATTGCCCTGCCATCGTTTCGGTTTTTGCCATGGTCGGGGTGACCGGGGCCGGGTCGTGCCTTGACTTGGCTGAAACGGATCGGCGCGGTCACGACATGATGCCGGGTGCGACGTGGTTGGGTCAGCCGAACCTTGCGTGAAACTGGCTGATCAGGGCGGTATCCAGGTCCGCCATGGTCACCGGCAGGCCAAGATCGACCAGGCTGGTCACGCCATGGTCGCGGATACCGCAAGGGACGATGCCCGAAAAATGGTTGAGGTCGGGTTCGACATTCACCGAGATGCCGTGAAAGCTGACCCAACGGCGCAGTTTGACACCGATCGCTGCGATCTTGTCCTCGGCCAGCGTGCCGTCGGGATTTGCGGGCCGGTCGGGCCGGGTTACCCAGACGCCGACCCGGTTGGGACGTCGTTCACCCTTGACGTTGAACGTGGCCAGCGTGGCGATCACCCAATCTTCCAGCGATTGGACATAAAGCCGCACATCGCGGCCGCGTCGGTTCAGGTCCAGCATCAGATAGGCGACACGCTGGCCCGGGCCATGATAGGTGAATTGTCCGCCGCGCCCGGCGCGGTGCACGGGAAATCGGCTGGGGTCGGTCAGATCGGCCGGATTGGACGAGGTGCCCGATGTGTAAAGCGGCGGATGCTCCAGCAGCCACAGTGCCTCGGACGCCGTGCCGGCGCTGATCGCGGCGACGCGGGCCTCCATTGCGGCAAGGGTTTGGACATAGGGCGACAGGCCCGGCAGGGTGGTGATCTGAACCATGGGGGCAGTTTGGGCCGCTGGGGCGGGGGTTGCAAGCGGCGCTGCGGCCATGGCGGGCGAAAAACCGGGGGGGCAGATGGGAAATCTGCTTGTCGTGGCCTGCGTCCTTGGGTAGATGAAAGCATCCGAGGCCGGATCTGTGCGGATGTGGCGGAATTGGTAGACGCGCAGCGTTGAGGTCGCTGTTCTTTAATCGGAGTGAAAGTTCGAGTCTTTTCATCCGCACCATCCGGCCAGGGGTTTTTCGAATTGAATGCCCATGCGCGGGGCTTTCGGGGCCAGATTGGCGCGCATGACTGGCAGTTGGGGCCGAGGGAATCACTCCCCACCTTCCATGGGCCGGATCTGAACCTGCTGCTATATTGGGCGTCTTTTGTCGAACTGCCGCGAAATGCGCCAAAAGACCGGCTTTCCCCGTGTTGTCAGGCGTTTCAGGCGGCGTCATGCGGGGCGCTTGCTTGCAAGGAAACTAAGCAATTGCAAAGCGGTTGGGCAAAGGCATAATCGAGGCTCAGCAGGCTCCGGGACGGCCGGGCGACAGGGGTAATTGCGTGGCATCCACGGTGCAGAATAACGCGTTCGTCGCGTTTGAACATGTGCAGAAAAGCTATGACGGCGTGTCGCTGGTTGTCAAAGACCTGAACCTGTTGATTGGCAAGGGCGAGTTTCTGACCATGCTGGGCCCGTCAGGGTCGGGCAAGACCACCTGTCTTATGATGCTGGCCGGGTTTGAGACTGCGACGCATGGCGAAATCAGGCTGGATGGCCGCCCGATCAATCAGGTGCCGCCGCATAAGCGTGGCATCGGCATGGTGTTTCAAAATTACGCGCTGTTTCCGCACATGACGGTGGGCGAGAATCTGGCCTTTCCGCTGGAAGTGCGTGGACTTGCCAAGCACGCGCGCGAGTCCAAGATCAAGCGCGCGCTGGATATGGTGCAGATGGGGGACTTTGTGAACCGGCGACCTGCGCAGTTGTCGGGGGGGCAGCAGCAGCGGATCGCCTTGGCAAGGGCCTTGGTGTTTGAACCGGCCTTGGTGCTGATGGACGAGCCGCTGGGGGCGCTGGACAAGCAGTTGCGCGAGCATATGCAGTTTGAAATCAAGCACCTGCATGAAAGTCTTGGTATTACGGTGGTCTATGTCACCCATGATCAGGGGGAGGCGCTGACCATGTCGGACCGCGTCGCCGTGTTCAATGACGGGCGCATCCAGCAACTGGCCCCACCATCGGAACTGTACGAACGGCCAGACAACAGCTTCGTTGCGCAATTTGTTGGGGAAAACAACAAGTTGTCGGGTGTAATTGAGGATATAGATGAAACGCGCTGCAAAGTGCGGCTCACCTCGGGCGAGGTCATTGACGCAACGCCGGTCAATGTTTCGACCAAGGGGTCGCGGACATTGGTGTCGATCCGACCCGAACGGGTGGAATACAAGGCCGAGGCGATGCCCGACGGTGCCCAGACCATCGACGCCGAAGTGCTGGAGTTCATCTATATGGGTGATATGTTCCGCACGCGTCTGCGCGTGGCGGGCGCGGATGATTTCGTGATCAAAAGCCGCAACACCGCCAATCAGCGCATGTTGCGCCCCGGCGAAAGGATCAAGATTGGTTGGGCCCCGCAGGATGCGCGGGCGCTGGACCTTTAGGACCCCCAAACGGGGTTGCCGCAACGCGCGGCGCAAGACGTGCAACCACAAGACCTATAACCAACGGGAGCTAACGAATGAAGAAACTGCTGATCCTGACAACCGCGCTGACGGCTGTATCCTTTGCCGCCCGCGCCGATGTTACCGTCGTCTCTTGGGGCGGCGCCTACACCAAAAGCCAGGTCGAGGCGTATCACAAGCCCTTTACCGCCGCGACCGGCATCAATGTCATATCGGTCGATGCCGACAACCCGGCACCGATGGTCAAGACGCAGGTCGAGGCCGGCAATGTCACCATCGACGTGGCGGATGTGGAATATTCCGACGCAGTGCGTCTGTGCGACGAAGGCATGCTGGAGCCGATCGGGATCGACGCGCTGCCCGCTGGCGCAGATGGGACCGCGGCCAAGGACGATTTCCTGCCAGGTGCCGTGACCGATTGCGCCGTGACCTCGATCGTGTTTTCGACCGTGTACGGTTATGACTCGTCCAAGATTACGGGTGACAAACCCACCACGATGGCCGATTTCTTCGACACAACCAAGTTTCCCGGCAAGCGCGGCATGCGCAAGGGTGCCAAGGCGAACCTTGAAATGGCGCTGATGGCGGATGGCGTTGCGGCGGCGGATGTTTATGCGACGCTGGCGACGCCCGAGGGTGTGGACCGCGCCTTTGCCAAGCTTGAGACGATCAAGAAAGACGTCGTCTGGTGGGAAGCAGGCGCTCAGGCGCCGCAACTGCTGGCGGATGGCGAAGTGGCGATGACCACGGCCTATAACGGTCGTCTGTTCAGCGCCGCGATTGCCGATGGCAAGCCCTTCACCACCGTGTGGGATGGTCAGGTCTATGAATATGATCTGTTCGTCATTCCCAAGGGCGCACCCAACAAGGATCAGGCGCTGGAATTCGTGAAGTTCGCCACCTCGACTCAGGCTTTGGCCGATCAGGCCAAATGGATCTCCTATGGTCCGGCACGCAAGTCCTCGGCCTCGCTGGTCGGTATGTTCAACGATGGCAAGACCGAGATGGCGCAGTACATGCCAACCAACCCGGCCAACATGACCAACTCGCTGTATTCGTCGTATGAATTCTGGGTCGATCACGACGCGGAACTGAACGACCGCTTCAATGCCTGGCTGGCTGCAAACTGATGTGATGGGCGCGGGGGCAACCTCGCGCCCGCTTTCTTGCAAGGAATCGTGATGGCGGAAACGGTGCTGACAACGGCGGATGGGCGACCTTTGGCCGAGGCGCTGGCTGCGGCCCAACGGCGGTCGAAGCTGCGGGCTTTTGCGCTGGTCGTGCCGTTGCTGGCGTTTATCCTGATCACCTTTGTCTCGCCGATCGTGCAGGTGTTGCAGCAATCGGTCTACAACCCGAAATTCAGCGCGGCGATGCCGGGCATGGTGGCGTGGTTCGCGGCACACCCGGTCGGAACCGCGCCGGATGAGGCCGCCTATGCCCTTCTGGTCGCCGATCTGAAAGCCGCCGCCGAGGTCAAGACCGTGGCCGCCGCGGGTGAGCGGGTGAATTACGAAATGCCGGGCACAAGGTCGCTGTTCACCGCCGCCGGACGCAAGGCCAAGTCACTGAAACCGCCCTACAAAGAGGCGTTGCTGGCCGTCGATCCGCAATGGGGCGATCCTGAACTTTGGGGCGTGATGCGGCAGGTGTCGCATGCATGGAGCGGGGATTTCTTTCTGGCCGCGCTTGATCTTCAGCATGACAAGGATGGCGCCATCGTGCAGGTGCCCGAAGAGGAACGGGTCTATGTCGGTCTGTTCCTGCGCACCTTTGGCATGGGCGCGCTGATCACGGCGATCTGTCTGATACTGGGTTATCCGGTGGCGCATTTGCTGGCGGTCTTGCCTTTGCGCACCAGCAACCTTTTGATGATCCTTGTCTTGTTGCCCTTCTGGACCTCGCTTTTGGTGCGCACGACCAGTTGGATCGTGCTGTTGCAGGGGCAGGGCGTGGTCAATTCGATGCTGGTGGCCATCGGTCTGATCGGCGAAGATGGCAGGCTGGAGATGATCAACAACCGATTGGGCACGATCATTGCCATGACCCATATCCTGCTGCCTTTCATGATCTTGCCGCTGTATTCGGTGATGCGGCCCATTCCGCCCAGCTATGTGCGGGCGGCGCGCTCGCTGGGGGCGACGTCTTGGACGGCGTTTCGCCGCGTCTATTTCCCGCTGACCATTCCCGGCATCGGGGCGGGCACGCTGTTGGTGTTCATCCTGTCGGTTGGCTATTACATCACGCCGGCCTTGGTGGGCGGATCAACGGGCACGCTGATTTCGAACCTGATCGCCTTTCATGTGAACAAATCCAACAATTGGTCGCTGGCGGCGGCATTGGCAACCATTTTGCTGGTCTGCATCCTGATCCTGTACTGGCTGTACGACAAGATCGTCGGCATCGACAAATTGAAGCTGGGGTGAACCATGGCGCTGCCAATCTATGCCTCGCCGCTTGAACGGGTCTGGTATTATGCCTTGCGCGTCTTTTGCGGTCTGGTCTTTCTTTTCTTGATCGCGCCCATTCTGGTGATCATCCCGCTGAGCTTTAACGCTGACAGTTTCTTTACCTTTTCCAAGGGCATGTTGCAGTTGGACCCGGCAGCCTATTCGATGAAATGGTATGATCTGCTGCTGACGTTCCCCGATGTGCCGCTGGATGTGCCACGCGACGCGGCATGGTGGGGGACGGTATGGCGCGAGGCGGCGTGGATCAGTGCCGCCAAGAATTCGCTGATCATCGGATTTTTCGCCACACTCATCGCCACGGTTCTGGGGACGCTGGCCGCCTTGGGCCTGTCACGGCCCGACATGCCCTATCGCAGGGCGGTGATGGCCATCCTGATCTCGCCCATGATCGTGCCCGTGATCATCATCACGCTGGGGCTGTTCTTTTTCTACTCCTCGATCGAGGTCAACAAATGGGGTGTGCCCTATCTGGGGGTGATACTGGCCCATGCGACTCTGGGGATCCCGTTCGTGATCATCACGGTGACGGCCACGCTGTCGGGCTTTGACCATTCGCTGACGCGGGCCGGTGCCAGTCTTGGTGCCTCGCCCACAACGGTGTTTTTCAAGGTGATCATGCCGTTGATCACGCCCGGCATGGTGTCGGGTGCGTTGTTTGCCTTTGTCACCTCGTTTGACGAGGTGGTGGTGGTGCTGTTTGTCGGCAAGGCGGATGAACAGACCATTCCGCGCCAGATGTGGAATGGGATCAGAGAGGCGATCAGCCCGGCGATCCTGTCGGCGGCGACGATATTGATCGTGATCTCTGTTGCGCTGCTGGCCACGGTCGAGTTGTTGCGGCGAAGGTCGGAGCGCCTGCGCGGGGTGACGCCGTCATGACGAATCACGGCTAAGATGCCGGGCGGCGGGGGCGCAGGTCTATGGGATGGTCGACATTGACGGGTTCTGCCCCTCGACCGCGCCCGGCACCGGCACATCCATCGATCACGGTTTTGTGTGTTTTGACGTGCTGAAGATGTTGCACCACCTGGCACGCGGCCATTGGCGCAGATCGCATTCAACCTGATTGATTTTGATTGCGATCCAAGACAGGCAAGCCGCTCAGAAAGTTGCGCGTTGCGTCGGGTCAGGTGAACCGGATGGAACGCAACTCGCACTAGAGCGGGTTGCACTCAATCTGATTCAGATTGAGTGCAACCCAAGACAGG
>JBAXXO010000044.1:0-16123 GCA_037127855.1 Alphaproteobacteria bacterium | reverse complement strand
CCATAAATCTCGGCCACCCGCCGGATCATCCGCAAGTTCGACACCAAAGCCGTGGCAAGATCGGCCAGTGCCAGCGGCACCAGCGCCGTCACCGTCGCCACCCGCCGTGCCGCCTCTTCCACCTCGCGCAGCGCCATCGCGTCGAGGGGGGCGATCAGTTCCGATTCGGCCAGAACCAGCAGCGCATCGGCATCCATCACCTCGGCCTGCCGCTCGGCCAGCCGCGCAAGGCCCCAAGACAGTTCCGGCCGACTGGCATAAAGGCGCATGACATCGTTCAGCACCAACCGCGCCGCCTTGACATCATCTGTGCCCGCTGCACGCTGAGCCTCGCTGCGGATCGCGTCCAGCCGTCGCAGGCGCGCAAAAGCCTGCACCTCGCCCGCAGCAATCACCAGGGCCACAGCCAGCGCCGTTCCCAGCAGCACCAGCGCCACGCCGCCAAGCCAGGTATTGGTGGCGAACAAACCGGTCACGAAGTTCCACGCCCAGACCGAAGCCACAAAACCCGTCAGTGTGCCGAACACCCCAAGCGCAAATCGCCCGAACCCCGAGCCGCGCCGTGTCGCCAGCAACGCCATGGTCTGCAGGGTGCGACCATCGGGCAGATCCGGCACGGCCTCGGCCTGGGAAGGATCCACCTCGTCGTCCCGCTCTTCCAGCAGAGGCCGCTTCAATCGTGGCAACTCCTCCATCACCCGCCCCTTCCTTAATCAACCTGCCCTGCGCTGCAACCCGGACGCCAGATCACAACCAATCCCCGATCAGAAACTCGGCCGCGCGGTCCAGCCTGATATGCGGTGGTCCTTCGCCGGGGCGCAGGGTCATCCGCGCCGGGGCAAATTCCATCAACCCGTAATCCGCATCTAGCCATTGCGCGGCACCCTTGCGTGCCGGTGCCAGCAAGCGCGCCGGATCCGTGGGCAATTGCCCCGGATACATCACCGCAGACTTGCCCGACAAAAGCCGCCCGCGCACCGCCTCCAGCGTCTCGCTGCCTTGTTGCACCACCTCTTCGACCGTGCAGCGCAAGGCGGCCAGCGACATCGCCTCTGTCACCGCCCCGGCGAAATCTGCCCGCGACCGCGCCTCGGCCAGCATCGCGGCCATGATCGCGGTCAAAGCGGGGTGCTGGCTGTGGTGCAGATGGTCGGCCTTGGTGGCGGCAAACAGGATCTTTTCGACCCGCTTGCCGGCCAGCAAGGTGCTTAGCCAGCCATTGCGACCGGGGCGGAAGGCGGCCAGCACATCGGCCATGGTGCGGCGCAAGTCTTCTACGGCAGTCGGGCCCTGATGGATCGCGCCCAAAACATCGACCAGCACGATCTGCCGGTCGATCCTTGCGAAATGGTCGCGGAAAAACGGCTGCACCACGCGCGCCTTGTACCCGTCATAGCGCCGCGCCATCTCGCGCCACAGGCTGCCGCGCCCGGTGCTGGCAGGCATCGGCACCGGCGCAAAGGTCAAGACCGGGCTGCCCATCAGATCGCCCGGCAACAGAAACCGCCCGGGCGTGCAATCCGACCACCCCGCAGCCCGCGCCGCCTGCAGATACAGGGTAAAGGCTGCGGCCAAGCCCTGCGCCTTGCCCTCGTCATGCGCAAGGGCGGCATCCTCGGCCCGGACCTGGGCCATGAAGGCCGCAGCCTGCGGGCGCTGTGCGATACGGTCCAGCGTGGCCTCAGACCATTCGGCATAGGTCTTGTCGAGCAGACCCAGATCCAGCAGCCATTCGCCGGGATAGTCGACGATGTCGAGATGCACGATGCGAGGGCCGGTAAAGGTGCTGCCGATCATGTTGGCCAGAAAGCCTTCGGGTCGGACGCGAAACGACAGGCGCAGCTCGGAAATCGCGCGTGTCGATTGCGGCCAATGCGGATCGTCCCCGGTCATGGCGGCCAGATGATCCTCATAGGCGAAGCGCGGCAGGGTCAGGTCGGGCTGCGGCTGCAGATAGACTGCCTCCAGCCGCCCTGCGGCGGCGGCGCGCAACTGGGGCATCCGGCCATGCTGCAACAGATTGGCAACCAGCCCGGTGATGAACACCGTCTTGCCCGCCCGCGACAGACCGGTGACACCCAGCCGGATGACGGGCGCGCCAAAGGGCGCCGTGACGCCCGTCGCCGCACGCTCGAACCCACGCACCAGATCCTCTGCCAAATCAAGGATTCCCAAGACCCGCTCCTTTTCCTGCTGCAACTAGATACGCATGACCGCCGCCCAAAGGTAGGGGCAATTGCATTCCGTCGGCCGGCAGGCTAGCCAACGACATGCCCCGCTATGCCCTTAAGATCGACTATGACGGCGGCCCGTTTCAGGGCTGGCAGCGCCAGGCCGCTGGCCAACCCTCGGTCCAGGGCGCGGTCGAGAACGCCCTGATGCGGCTTGCGCCCGGCCCCCATACCGTCGCTGCGGCGGGGCGCACCGATGCCGGGGTTCATGCCACCGGTCAGGTCGCACATTGCGACCTGCCGCAGGTCTGGGATCCCTACCGCCTGACACAGGCGCTGAACTGGCATCTGCGCCCCCTGCCCGTCGCCATCCTGCAAGTGGCCATGGTGCCAGATGACTTTCACGCCCGCTTTTCCGCCCGCGAACGGCGTTATCTGTTCCGCCTGCAGGCCCGCCGGGCCCCCGCCACCCATGACCGCGGCCGGGTCTGGCAGGTGCCGGGACCGCTGGATCTTGCTGCCATGCAACAGGCCGCCGCGGCCATGATCGGCCTGCACGATTTCACCACCTTCCGCGCGACCTGGTGTCAAGCCAAAAGCCCGGTCAAGACTTTGGACGAGCTTTCGATCACTTGCAGCGAGATCGCCGGCGGCACTGAATTTCGCTTTACCCTGCGCGCCCGCTCTTTTCTGCACAATCAGGTCCGCTCGCTGATCGGGTCGCTGGAACGCGTGGGCGCTGGCGCCTGGCCACCCGACCGCATGGCCAAGGCGCTGGCCGCGCGCAGTCGCGCTGCCTGCGGCCCGGTCTGCCCGCCTCAGGGCCTGTATCTCAGCCATGTGACCTATCCGCAGGACCCTTTTGCGAAACCTTGAGCTGCTCATGGAAACCAGCGATGATGCCATAAGTTGCCGAATTGTATCCCATCGTATACACACTGCCATTGAACCATTTTGCGAAACCGCTTTCGCAAGGTGAAAGCTGCGATAAACTATGATCGGCAAGACCAGCGGCCTCGGCCAAAACCACGCCTAGGGCCTTTTCAGGGAGGAATACATGTCAGACCGCGCACCGCTGATCTTTTCGGCATCCGAAGAGTTTATCAGGCAATCCCATATGGATGCGGCGGGCTATGCCAATGCCTATCAGGCCTCTATCGACGATCCCGATACCTTTTGGGCGGCACAGGCGCAACGTATCGACTGGATCAGGCCTTTTGGCACGGTCAAGAATACCAGCTTTGCCCGCGGTGCCGTGTCGATCAAATGGTTTGAGGATGGCACGCTTAACATCGCCGCCAACTGCATCGACCGCCACATGCGCGGCCGCGCAAACCAGACCGCGATCATCTGGGAACCCGACGACCCAAGCACCCCTTCCCGTCACATCACCTATGGCGAACTGCTGGAACAGACCTGCCGGTTGGCGAATGTGTTGAAAGATCAAGGCGTCAGCAAGGGCGACCGGGTGGTCTTGTATATGCCGATGATTCCCGAAGCGGCCTTTGCCATGCTGGCCTGCGCCCGGATCGGAGCGATTCATTCTGTGGTTTTTGGCGGCTTTTCGCCCGATGCCCTGTCAAGCCGGATCAATGATTGCGACGCAAAACTGCTGATCACGGCCGATTTCGGCCTGCGCGCCGGCAAGAAAATCGCACTTAAGGCCAATGCAGACCAAGCCTTGCTGCATTGCAAGGAAGACGTCAAATGCTTGGTCGTCAAGCATACCGGCGACCAGATCCACTGGATCGCCGCGCGCGACGTGGACCTGACTGCGGCGATGGCCCAAGCTAACACCTATTGCGCCTATGCCGAAATGGCGGCCGAGGATCCGCTGTTCATCCTGTACACCTCGGGCTCGACCGGACGGCCTAAGGGGGTCTTGCACACGACGGGCGGCTATCTTGTCTATGCCAGCCTGACCCATCAGTTGACCTTCGATTATCACGACGGCGATGTGTTCTGGTGCACCGCCGATGTGGGCTGGATCACCGGGCACAGCTATATCGTCTATGGTCCGCTGTCCAATGGTGCGACCACCGTGATGTTCGAGGGCGTGCCGACCTATCCCGATGCCGGCCGCTTCTGGGAGGTGATTGCCAAGCACAGGGTCACCCAGTTCTACACCGCCCCCACCGCCATCCGCAGCCTGATGGCACTGGGCACCGATCTGGTGGAGGGCCACGACCTGTCCAGCCTCAAACTGCTGGGCACAGTCGGCGAGCCGATCAACCCCGAGGCATGGAACTGGTATTTCCAGAATATCGGCAAGGGCCGCCTGCCCGTGGTCGACACCTTTTGGCAGACCGAAACCGGCGGCCATATCGTGACGCCGCTGCCCGGTGCCATCGCGCAAAAGCCGGGCTCGGCCACCCTGCCCTTCTTCGGCATCAAGCCTCAGGTGTTGGAGCCCACGACCGGTCAGGTCCAGTCCGAGACCGCGACCGAGGGGGTCTTGTGCATCGCAGACAGTTGGCCCGGCCAGATGCGCACCCTGTGGGGCGACCACGCCCGGTTCGAGGAGGCGTATTTCGCGCAATATCCGGGCTATTACTTTACCGGCGACGGCTGCCGCCGCGACGCGGACGGCTATTACTGGATCACGGGCCGGGTGGATGACGTGCTGAACGTGTCGGGCCACCGGCTGGGCACCGCCGAGGTGGAATCCGCCCTTGTCGCCCACCCTTCGGTGGCAGAAAGCGCCGTTGTCGGCTATCCGCATCCCATCAAGGGTCAGGGCATCTACGCCTATGTCACCCTTATGCAGGGGGTCACAGCGACCGAGGATCTGAAAAAAGAGTTGATCAAATGGGTTCGCACCGAAATCGGGCCGATAGCGACGCCGGATCTGATCCAATGGGCACCGGGCCTGCCCAAGACCCGGTCGGGCAAGATCATGCGCCGCATCCTGCGCAAGATCGCCGAAAACGACCACGGCACCCTGGGCGACATCTCGACCCTGGCCGACCCGGCGGTCGTCGATGATCTGGTGACCAACAGAATGAACCGGGGCTGAGCGACATCGGCACGGCTGACGTTTGCCTGCCGACCGGCAAGCAAGCCTGGGGCATCATGGCCCCCGCAATCCTGATCAGCATGCAGGCGTAGCGGGGCCTTGCCTTGGGCAATGCATACGGCCGCAATACGGTCTGTTTGGCCGAACGATGACCGGCTGGCCGTCGCGGCGATGGCCGCGGCCTTCGCCCAGAGCAGGGCTGCCTTGGACATGTGATTGCTGCTGTCACGGATCGTGATCATCCCGGTTCAGGGCCAGGTCATTTTCCACCTTCACGACCGCCCGGTTCCGGAAACGGTCGGTGCGGCCATCAATTCTGGCTATTTCGTCAAGGCCAAACTGCACGCGTTATCGGTCACCTCGTTGAAGATGTTCGATAAAGTGCGCAAGCCCAAGACAATCACGATCTGCGAAACAGTGATCTCGGCCCAGTGCGGCAATAATTGTGGCGGCCTTTGCTGTGCGACCATCGCGGCCCCGCTGACCGTGTTCACCGAAACCCTGCCGATGCCGGGTGGCATGCATGAGATCGTAGATTTTCGCGGATTACGGCGCGCAATGGCGGTTGCAATGCGACGATCTCAGGCCGGGACAAACTCCCGGCCTGAACCGTTTCAGGGCTGCAAATACCGGGCAAACCAGGCACCACCTTTCTGCGCCAGCTAATTGCCATGCATCAGCGATACTCGGCATAGGTCTTTGGCGGCGGCTCATCGGACAGCCCGATATCCCGCGCCAGATGCTGCGAGATCGGATGGCCTAGCCGCGTGACCCGACCCCGCCGTACCAGAACGGCAAGGATCGCCAGAATGACCCGAAACACCCCATGCTGCGCCATCAGCGCCTCCAGCGCCTCGGCGGGCCGTTGCTCGGTCGCAAGAACTTGTGCCGTCATGTCAACACTCCGCCAGCGGCGCACTGGCCAGACTGGTTGCTTTTCAAGATGAAGGATCAGATTGATCACGACATTGCTCAGGTCATCGACCGACGCGGGATGTCATGATGTCTTTGCAGTTGCAGGCGGCACCTATGGCCAGCGCTGCGGTCAGCGAGGCGCTATGCCAGCCCTCGTAGTGCCAACTCTAAGCCAGCGGCGACGCCAACGGGGCGCAATGCAAATGTTGTCATTATCCACCCTCCTCGCGCTGCTCTACTTAAGGTTGCTTACACAAGAGCGTGACAGATTCCTAGTCGCTTTCGTGTTCCCAGCGCAAGTTTTTCGCACTACTCCTTTTTGCCGCGCCGGTCGACAAAGAACCGCTTCAACAAGGCCTCGGCCTCCAGCGCCCCGATCCCGTCATAGACTTGCGGCACATGATGGCATTGCGGATGCGAAAACACCCGCGCGCCCTTGGCCACGCCGCCCGATTTCGGGTCTGCAGCGCCATAATACAGCCGCGCGATTCGCGATGCCGAAATCGCCCCGGCACAGATCGGGCAAGGCTCCAGCGTCACATACAGATCGTGATCTATCAACCGCTCGGACCCCAGCACGCGACACGCCGTCCGCAGCGCCAGCACCTCGGCATGGGCCGTCGGATCGCAAAGTTCGCGCACCCGGTTGCCCTCGCGTGCCACCACACGCCCGTCCCGCACCACCACGGCACCCACCGGCACCTCGCCCCGCTCAGCCGCAGACCGCGCCTCATGCAGGGCAATTTCCATGAATGACCTGAACCCGCGTTGCTCTTTCATCTTTTCCCAAATATCCTCGGGGGACCGGGGGTGGAAAACCCCCGGGGCTGGCCACCCCGCGCCACAGGATGACCGTTATGGCTGACGAAACCAACCCCCCCCCTAAACCGGGCACGCGCAAAACTGCTCCGCCCGGCAAGATCCATGCCGGCGAGCGCATCGCCAAAGTAATGTCGCGCGTCGGTGTCGCCTCGCGGCGCGATGCCGAGCGGATGATCCAATTGGGCGAAGTTGCGGTCAACGGCAAGGTCATCACCTCGCCCGCGCTGAATGTCACCGACAGCGACCTGATCACCATCAACGGTCAGCCTATCTCGGCGGCCGAACCGGCCCGGCTGTGGCTATACTACAAACCTGAGGGTTTGGTGACCACGACTGCCGACGAGAAGGGCCGTGACACCGTGTTCGACAACCTGCCGCCCGATTTGCCGCGCGTGATGTCCGTTGGTCGGCTGGACCTGAATTCCGAAGGGCTGCTGTTGCTGACCAATGACGGCGCGCTGAAACGTAAGCTGGAACTGCCCTCGACCGGCTGGCTGCGCAAATACCGCGTCCGGGTCAACGGCAACCCCACCGACCCGGATCTAGAGCCGCTGCGTCGCGGCATCACCGTGGAAGGTGAGGCATTTCAACCCATGTCGGTGGTTCTGGACCGCATTCAGGGGGCCAATGCCTGGTTGACCGTCGGCATTCGCGAGGGCAAGAACCGCGAAATTCGCCGCGCCATGTCCGCCATCGGTCTGACTGTTAACCGATTGATCCGGGTATCTTACGGCCCCTTCCGGCTGAACGAGATGCTGCCCGGACAGGTCGAAGAGGTCAAGGGCAAGATCCTGCGCGATCAGTTGGGCATCACGCCCGGATCAGAGGATGACGCCACACCCGCCCGCCGTGTGACAAGACCCGCCCAGCCCAGAACAGACGCCATCCCGGCGGGTAAATTGGTGGGTAAGCCCGTGGGCAAACCAACTGGCAAGCCCGAAGAAAAACCCAGGGCGCAATTGAAACCCGGTGCCGGCTTGCAGGCGTTGTCAGAGGCTTGGCAACAAGCGACCCGCGCGCCAGCCGTCGCGGGGCAACCCGCCGCAAGCGCTGGAAAATCGGGGCGCCTACCCGGTTCGGCCACCAGCAAGCCGGCCGCAAAATCGACGGCGGGCATGACCCGCCTGGACGCGCCGCGCAAAGCGCCGGGGTCAAATTCGCGGCCAAAACCCAAGGTGACGCCCAAGGGCGGGGCGTAATCGTTCGCTTTCGCCGCCTAATGCCTCTGGCAATCGCCCCTTTTCCTCGGATATAGTCTTCAGCGTAACTGTGATGTGAGGCGTAAAACCAATGCCATCCAAGGGACTTCAATCCGTTTCCTTTCTTTTACTTGTCGCATTGACGCTTTATGTGGCTTTTGGCGGAGGGACTTGATGGCACAGCGATACGGCGGCAAATACAGCCCGAACCCCGACGGTGCCGAGGCCACGGGTGATGATGGCGCTGGTCAAAGCGTGGCAGCACCTGCCCCGGTACGGGTTGGTTTCAAGGCCAGTTTCTTGTTCGTCCTGCCCTTCTTGTTTTTCATCAAGGCCTTTGCCGGTGACCCAAACTCGCTGTTCGTGGGCCTTGGCACTGGCGGTCTGCTGTTGCTGTCGGCTTGGCTGACACGTGAAGGGATCATCGCACATGCCGCCTACGACGCCCGGCGCGTGGCGCGTCGCCCGGCGATTCCGCGCAAACTGTTCGCGGCCATCTGCACTGGGGCCGCGATGCTGCTCGCCACCATGGGCAGCAGTTTGATTTATCCTATCCTGTTCGGCTTGCTGGGTGGCCTGTTGCATCTGGGCACCTTTGGCTTTGACCCCTTGAAAGGCAAAGGGATGGAGGGGGTGGATCAGTTTCAGACCGACCGCGTCGCCCGCGCGGTAGATGAGGCCGAGCGCCATCTGAAAGCCATGAAAGACGCGATTCTGCGGGCGGGTGACTATACGTTGGAACGGCGTGTCGACCGATTCGCCGACACGGCGCGGGGTCTGTTCCGCACGGTCGAAAGCGATCCCGGCGACCTGACCTCGGCACGCAAATATCTGTCGGTTTACCTGCAAGGTGCCCGCGATGCGACAATCAAATTCGCCGATCTTTACGCCCATAACAGATCGGATAAGGCCCGCAACGATTACGAGGCCTTGCTGACAGATCTTGAAACCAACTTTGTCAGCCGCACCAAGGCGCTGCTGACCAATACCCATACCGATCTTGACGTCGAAATTCAGGTCCTGCGCGACCGGCTCAGGCTTGAAGGCTGACCCCCAAATAACCTTCCCGAAACCCGCCCTTTCCCGGGCCTGTAAAGTGAGAGTAACTATGACCGAAAACGTCCGCGATCAGGCTGCAACCGCGCTTGCCGAGGTTGAAAAAGTCACACTGGCCATCATGCCAGAACCCACCACCGCGATCGTGCCGCTTGACGCCGCCCCGCCGCCGCAGGCTGCCGAGATCAAGAAGCGCATGGCCGAAATCGACATGAATAACACCCAGTCGATCATCTCGTTCGGCGCAGGCTCGCAGGCCGAATTGCAAAACATCAGTCAGGCCATGCTGGCGGGGGTCAAGAACAAGGATGTCGGCCCTGCCGGTAACAGCCTTAACGAGATCGTCAGCACGATACGCGGCTTTTCGGGCGAGGAACTGGACGTCAATCGCGAGCGCAGCTGGTGGGAACGTCTGACCGGGGCAGCGGCACCGTTGGCGCAATTCATGGCCCGCTACGAAGAGGTGCAAAGCCAGATCGACCGCATCAGCGAAAACCTGTTGCAACATGAATCGGTGTTGCTGAAGGATATCAAGGCACTGGATATCCTGTATGCCAAGACCTTGACGTTTTATGACGAGCTGGGCCTGTACATCGCCGCAGGTCAGGCCAAGCTGCAAGAGCTTGACGGCACCACGATCCCCGCCAAAGAGGCAGAGGTCAAGACCGCCAGCGAGGCGGACGCGCTGAAAATGGCGCAGGAATTGCGCGACATCCGCTCCGCGCGCGACGATCTGGAACGCAGGGTGTATGACTTGCAACTGACCCGTCAGGTCACGATGCAGTCGCTGCCCTCGATCCGTCTGGTGCAGGAAAATGACAAGTCGCTGGTTGGCAAGATCAACTCGACCCTGATGAACACGGTGCCGCTGTGGGAAACCCAACTGGCACAGGCCGTCACCATCCAACGCTCACGCGAGGCGGCCGAGGCGATCAAGGGTGCCAATGACCTGACCAATGAATTGCTGACGGCCAATGCCAAGAACCTTCAAGAAAGCAACAAGATCGTCCGCACCGAGATGGAGCGCGGCGTGTTCGACATCGCGTCGGTCCAGGCGGCCAACCAGACCCTGATCGACACCATACAGGAAAGCCTTGCCATTGCCGACGAGGGCAAGGCGCGCCGCGCCGCTGCCGAGCAGGAACTGGGCAAGATGCAGGCCGCGCTGAAGGAAACGCTGTCATCAGCGCGCGCCAAGAAGACGGGCTTTGGCGATTCGGTCGGGGGAGCATAGGCCAAAGGATGGACAGGGTCCGTCGCAGCCTGACAGGGACGGTAACCGCAACCCTGCTTGCTGCGGCGCTGATCCTGTCGGCCTGCGAAACGCCGCCGTCGCCCCCGGTGGCCGAGGCCCCGGCCACGGCAACCGCCGCCGTGATCAGACCAGCCGCACGCGCCGAAACCCCGGCATCGGCGGCTGTGCGCGCCCACTACGCCGAGGTGCAACAGGCGCTGCTGTCGCAAGGCCTGCTGCGCACCGATCCGGGCACGCTGGACGCGCCCTTTACCGACCGCAACCTGACCGAGAACTTTTTGAAAATCGCGATGTACGAGGAATATGCCCATGGCCAAGCGAGCACGACCCGCAGCCAGACCCCGATCCGCCTGCTGCGTTGGGAAAAGCCGCTGCGGGTATCGGTCGATTTCGGTGCCTCGGTGCCGCAGGCCAGACAGGCCACGGATCGGGCCCGAGTGGAGTCATATTTCACCCGCCTGTCGATGCTGACCGGCCTGTCCATCACCATGACAAACACCGCCCCCGATTTCTGGGTGCATTTCGCCTCGGTCGATGAACGGGCCGCCATGGGGCCTGCGCTGTCGCGCGAACTGTCCGATCTGACGCCCGGCCAGATCGATGCCGTCACCGACATGGACCCCAACACCTATTGTCAGGTGCTGACCCAGTCCGACCCCGGCAGCAACGTCTATACCGATGCCGTCGCCGTGATCCCGTCCGAACATCCCGACCTTTTGCGCCTGTCGTGCATTCACGAAGAACTGGCACAGGCGCTGGGTCTGCCCAATGACAGCAACGCCGCCCGCCCGTCGATCTTCAATGATGACGAGGAGTTTGCCTTGCTGACCCCGCAGGATGAAGCGATGCTGCGCATCCTGTACAATCCCGCCTTGCGCCCCGGCATGACCGAATCCGAGGCGCGCCCCATCGTTCAAACCCTTGCAAGCCGTCTATTGAACGGCGAAAGTTGACCGCATCCGCGGCGAAGGAGTAAAATATGGTTTTCGGTTTCCTCAAAGGCGAATTCATCGATGTCATCTCTTGGCTCGATGATACCCGTGACACCATGGTCTGGCGGTTTGAACGCCGCGACAATGCGATCAAGTACGGTGCCAAGCTGACCGTCCGCGAGGGGCAGGCGGCAGTTTTCATCAGCGAAGGGCAATTGGCGGATGTGTTTGGCCCGGGTCTGTATCAACTGCAGACCAACAACATGCCGATCATGACCACGCTGCAACACTGGGATCACGGCTTTTCCTCGCCCTTCAAATGCGAGATCTATTTCATCAACACCACCCGCTTCAACAATCTGAAATGGGGCACGCAGAACCCCATCATGTGCCGCGACCCCGAATTCGGTGCGATCCGCATCCGCGCCTATGGCACCTATTCGATGCGCGTGGCCGATCCAGGCGTATTCATGAAAGAGGTTGTGGGCACCGATGGTGAATTCACCGCCGATGAGATCAGCAACCAGATTCGCAACGTGATCTTGCAACAGATGGGGCAGGTTCTGGCGAAATCCGGCATTCCGGTGCTGGACATGGCCGCCAATACCACGGATCTGGCCAAGATCGTCAACACCGCCATCGCCCCACAGATCGCGGCCTATGGCCTGTCGCTGCCTGAGTTCTACATCGAGAATGTCTCGTTGCCGAAAGAGGTGGAAGCGGTGCTCGACAAACGCACTTCGGTCGGGCTGGCGGGCGACCTGAACAAATACATGCAGTTCAACGCAGCCGAAGGCATGGCACAGCCGGGCTCGGCCATGGGGGCCACGATGGGGGCTGCCATGGGTGCCGGGATGGGGTTCAACATCGGGGCCAATGCCGGGCCCTGGGGGGCAGCACCTGCCGCCGCGGCCGTGCCGCCGCCGCCTCCATCCGCTGGGGCCAGAACATGGCACATCGCCGAAGGCGGTGCGACCAAGGGGCCGTTCAGCGAAGCAGAACTGACCGTGATGGCCGGGCAAGGTGGCCTGACACGCAGTTCGCAGGTCTGGACCGCGGGCCAGGACGGCTGGAAATTGGCCGCCGATACTGATCTGTCACGGTTGTTCCCCATGGTCCCCCCCCCGCCCCCGGGGCCGTAAATGGCGGCCTTCACCGAAGAATACCGGTATCCGTGCGAACAATGCGGGTCAGAGTTGCGCTTTGCCGCCGGTCAGTCCGCGTTGAAATGCAGTCATTGCGGCCATGTTCAAAGGATCGTCGAGGCCGGGTCGGACACGCCGTGGGTCATCAAGGGTAAAGCCTTTGACGAACTTGACCTTGCACACGGGCTGAAAAACGACCTGCCCGCGACGGTCCAAGAAGATGTCCGCACGATGAACTGCCCCAATTGCGGCGCCATGGTCGAGTTTCAGGGTGCTATTCACGCCACCGAATGCCCGTTTTGCGCCACGCCCTTGGTGGTGGACAGCGGCAGCCACCGCATGATCAAACCCCAAGCCCTGATCCCGTTCCAATTGGATGAACCCAGCGCCCGCAAGGCACTGATCGCATGGCTCGGCCGGCTGTGGTTCGCCCCCAGCCGCCTTTTGGAATTCACCCGCGCCGGTCGTGCCATGAACGGGGTCTACATTCCCTACTGGACCTTTGACGCCAACACCCGCTCGCAATATCGTGGCGCACGGGGCGACTATTACTATGAAACGCGCACCGTAATCGTCAATGTCAACGGTCGCAACGAGCAGCGTCAGGAAAGGGTGCAAAAGATCCGCTGGCGCCCCGCCTCGGGCAATGTGACGCGGCGGTTTGATGATGTGATAGTCATAGCCGCGACCAGCCTGCCGGCCGATCTGTGCGACGGGTTGGAACCATGGGACCTTGCCGCGCTGCAATCTTACAGACCTGACTACATCGCGGGGTTTCAGGCCGAGGGCTATACAGTGGCACTGGCCGACGGTCATCAGACTGGGCGCGACAAGATGAACCGCGTGATTGCGCAAGACGTCCGCCGCGATATCGGCGGCGATGTCCAGCGCGTCGACAGGGTCGACAGCGACTTTCGGGCCGAGACGTTCAAGCATATTCTGCTGCCGGTCTGGATTGCCGCATACAAATATGGCGGCAAAAGCTATCGCTTCTTGGTCAACGGTCAGACTGGCGAGGTTCAGGGCGAACGGCCATGGTCGGTGTGGAAGATCGCGTTTGCGGTCCTTGGCGCGATGATCCTGGCGGCCTGCTTGGCCTATCTTTACTACCTTAACAATCCGGATACCTTTCGTTAGCCATCGCCCCGGGATGAAAGGTCTGTCAACCGGGGCACTCGAAACCAAGACCCTGGGACCCAAACCCCGGTTTCTGCGCGGCACGATCGAGCGTTTTGCGTTCAGTGAGGTCCGTCTGAATGAAAGCAACGCGCCGCATGATCGGCGCTTGGCCTGTCTTGGCTTGCATGAGATCCTGAGCAAATTGAAAGCAACCAACACTGATCGCCGAAACTGTCCGAGGTTCCATGCGCATCCTAGACCACGCCCGCATTGCAGAACTGCCAAACCCCTATTTCGGCAAGGTGCGCGACTGCTATGACCTGCCGCCTACGCCCGACGCGCCCGAGGGCCGCCGCATCCTGATCGCGTCAGACCGCCTTTCGGCCTTTGACCGCATCCTGACCGCGATCCCGTTCAAGGGTCAGGTCCTGACCCAGATGGCCCGTTTCTGGTTCGATCATACCTCCGACATCGCGGCAAATCATGTGCTGGCTTATCCCGACGCCAATGTGGTGATAGGCCGGCGCGTCACCATCCTGCCAGTCGAGATTGTCGTGCGCGGCTACCTCGCCGGCACCACCTCGACCTCGGTCTTGACCCGCTATCAGGCCGGTCAGCGCCAGATGTATGGCCACACCCTACCCGAGGGATTGCGCCCCAACCAGATCCTGCCGCATGCCATCATCACCCCAACCTCCAAGGCGTTCGACGGCGGCCATGACGAACCTCTCAGCCCCACCGAGATCCTGACACACGGCCTGCTGAGTCCGGCGCAATGGGAAGAGATTTCGGCCAAATCCCTTGCTTTGTTCGCACGGGGTCAACAGATGGCTGCCAGACGCGGCCTGATCCTTGTCGACACCAAATACGAATTCGGTCTGACCTGTTCGGGCCAGATTCTGCTGGCCGACGAGGTGCACACCCCTGACAGCAGCCGCTACTGGCTGGCCTCGGGCTATGATCAGGCCTTTCAAACCGGCACACGCCCACCCAGCTTTGACAAGGACGTCATCCGCGCCTGGGTCGCCGCCCGCTGCAACCCCTATACGGGCCCGATCCCCGCCATCCCCACCGATCTGATCTCTCTGACCTCGCAGGCTTACATCGATGCCTTTCAAGCGATCACCGGCCAGAGCTTTGCGCCCTATCTCGCTGGCGAAACGCCCCTTGCCCGCATCCGCGCCAACCTCACGCCGTACTTTACCTGACTGTTTGCACGCGCAGGCCCAATACAGCTAAAGTCGGCAAAAATCGGGTGACGTGATGATTCTAAGCTGCGGTGAGGCGTTGATCGACATGCTGCCAAGGACAAGCACCCTGGGCGAGGCCTGCTTTGCGCCCTATGCCGGTGGTGCCGTGATGAACACCGCCATTGCCCTGGGTCGCCTTGGGGCACCGTCTGGGTTTTTCTCGGGACTGTCCAACGACATGCTGGGCGAGATCCTGAACGACAGCTTGCAAGCCTCGCGAGTCGACACATCGTTCTGCGCCCGCTCGAACCGCCCCACGACCGTGGCTTTTGTCAAATTGGTGAACGGTCAGGCAACCTACGCCTTTTACGACGAAAACACCGCTGGCGTCCTGTTGTCGCAAGATCAATTGCCCAAACTGCCGGCCGCTGTCACCACGCTGTTCTTTGGCGGCATCTCTCTTGTCAACGACCCCGCTGCAAGCACCTATGCCACCTTGCAAGCGCGCTACTGTACGACCCGTGTTACCATGATCGACCCCAACATCCGTCCAAGCTTCATCGTTGGCAAAGAAGGGGCCTACCGCGCCCGCATCGCGGCAATGATCGGCAAAGCTGACATCGTAAAACTGTCGGATGAGGATCTGACCTGGCTGATGGGCGCAGGCGAAGTCGAAACCCAGGCGCGCAGCATCCTGTCCACGGGCCCCAAAGTGGTCTTCATCACCCAAGGTGCCGACGGCGCGCGCGCAATCACCGCCACCCAGAACCGCCGCATGGCCAGCCCTCGGATCACCGTTGCCGATACGGTCGGCGCGGGTGACACGTTCAATGCCGGCGCGCTTGCCGCACTGAACAGTGCAGGCGTCCTGACCAAGGCCCGCCTGTCCGCCCTGACCGACATCGAACTTGACGCGGCGCTGTCCTTGGGCACCCGCGCCGCTGCCGTCACCTGCTCCCGCCCAGGCGCCAACCCACCCTGGGCCGAGGAACTGTGAGAGCCGACTTGCGACGCATCAGCCGCGCCCCTGTCCCCGTTGACGGCGTGGTGACCAGCCAAACAGGCGCCAGTCTGTTGATCCTGATCTGCGCCTTCCACGCCGACGGCCCCGATCACGCCTAGAGTCTCGCCGCCAAGATCGCCAAAACGCGGGTCTTAGAGCGAGTTGCCAGTGTCGGATGGCGTTCTATCCGATGCTCGCGGCGGACAGGGTCAAGGATGTGCTCGAAGGCATGACTGCGTCGGTCATGATTGGTGAACTGGGCGCCATGGACGGTCAGAACGATGTGGAGCCTTTAGGGCA
>JBAXXO010000043.1:0-16126 GCA_037127855.1 Alphaproteobacteria bacterium | reverse complement strand
GCTTTATAATGACCAATGGGTCGGCAATCAACTCGCGAGTTGGATGGATAAAAAACTTGGCTTACCAACAGGAGCTGGCTGGGAAATTTATCAACAATATAATAAAGTCCAAAAGGCTCAAGAAGCTTACAACGCCGCTCAGACAGCGGCTGATGCCGAAGCATCGGCAGCCAAAAAGCTTGCCGATGATGCGGCGGCTGCGGCTGCGGCAGCCACCGCTGCGGCGGCTGCCACCACGGCAGCGGCCACCGATGCCGCCGCCGCCGCCACGACAGCAGCATCTGATGCTGCCGCTGCCGTAACCTCTGCAGCAACGGACGCCGCCGCTGCCGCCACCACGGCCGCAACGGACGCCGCCGCTGCCGTCACCACAGCTGCAACGGATGCTGCCGCTGCCGTCACCACAGCTGCAACGGATGCTGCCGCCACGGCCTCTTCGGCCATGGGCGATGCGATGGCCGTGTTGGACCCTGCGAAATGGGATGTGGCCAAGGTCAGCGACATGATTGCTGGTTCGTCGCTTGACGGCGCCACAAAGGCAACCCTCAAAGGTCTGGTTGATGCGGCTGGCACCGACAGCGGCAAGATCGCCGAAGCGGTCGCTGCGATCAAGGCCGCGTTGAAGTTGTAAACCGGCAAAACCGAACCCGCAGGCCGCGCCGAGGGATCTGCGCGGCCTTTTTGTTTTGTGGACCGACGTCGTTGAAAAAAAGAGCCTCCGGCGGGAATATTTGGGCCAAAATGAAAGGGGGCGGTCAGATGCCGTCGCCGACGAAAGCCTTTTCCACAACGAATTCTTGCGGTTCGGAATTGGCACCTTCGCGCAGGCCGAAGTGTTCGAGCACCGCTTTGACGTCGTGATTGAACGCGAGCGAGCCGCAGACCATGGCACGGTCTTCGTCTCGGGTCATCGGCGGAAGGCCGAGATCGGCAAAGACGCGGCCAGTTGTCAGATTGTCCGTGATGCGGCCCATCTTGGGCGTGGTTTCGCGTGTGGTGGTGGGGTAGTAATGCAGTTTGCCCGCAACCATTTCGCCAATCAGCGGGTCGTCCTTGAGGCTGTCGATCAATGACCGACCATATTCGAGTTCGGCGGTTTCGCGGCAGGTGTGCATCATGATGACCTGGTCGTATTTGTCATAGGTCTCGGGCTCGCGCAGCAGGCTTGCAAAGGGCGCAAACCCTGTGCCGGTGGCAAGGAACCACAGGCGCTTGCCAGGCAGCAGGGCATCATGCACCAGGGTGCCGACGGGTTTGGGGCGCAAGATGATCTGATCACCCGGTTTGACATGTTGCAGTCGCGATGTAAGCGGGCCATTGGGGACCTTGATCGAATAGAACTCCAATTCATCATCCCAAGCGGGCGAGGCGATGGAATAGGCACGAAGCAGGGGTTTGCCATTGTCGCCCATCAGGCCGATCATGACGAATTCACCGGAACGAAAGCGCAGGGATTTCGGCCGGGTCACGCGAAAGGAAAACAGTCGATCGGTCCAATGGGTCACGGCGGTGACGGTCTGGGCGTCTGGCAGATGGGCTTTGGCTGCGACGTCTTTGTCTTCGACGTCTTTCGGGGCGTCTTGCATCGCGCTCACTTCTGTTTGGGCAGGATTGGCACAGATCTTTGGCATAGGGCGTTTGCGGCGGCTGCGAAAGGGTCAGGCTTTCAGGCGTGCCAGATAATCGTGCGACCGCCAGTCGGCGCGAAAGGTCCATTGCGGCTGGGGTTGGCGGGCGGCAAGGTCGTCGGGGATTTCAACCTCGTCAAAGCCGACGCGGCGGGCCATTGCATATTGGTCGGCGATCACCGGGCCATGGGCGCGCAGGGTGCCGGTGTAACCCAACATGCGCAGGCGACGGGCAAGCGTGAAGGCGCGACCGTCGTTGAAGGCGGGGAAGGCGATGCGGATCAGGTGCAGGTCGGACAGATAGGGCAGCAGAGCCTCGGGCGTGTCGGTTTGCGCGAGGTCGACGATGCCGGTGTGATGGGCGATGTCCGATAGCGGGACGGCATGGACAGGGGGGGCTGGGGCAAAACCTATATCGGTGACGATCACGCTCATACGACGGACTCCTGCAGAGGGCTACGGACGACTTTGCCGTCGATGAAGTGGATACCACATTCTGTTTTGTCGCTTCTACGCCAGCGACCTGCGCGGCTATCTTCACCCGGTGTCACCGGAGTCGTGCAGGGCGCGCAGCCGATTGACGGATAGCCTTTAGTGACCAATGGATGGCGCGGCAGACGGTTGTTGGTCATGTAGTCCTGAATATCCGCGGGCCCCCAATGGGCGAGCGGGTTGACCTTGATGCGCAGATCGCCCTCGGCCTCGAAAAACTCAACCGCCTCGCGTTTGCCACCCTGATAGCGCTTTCGACCGGTGATCCAGCCGTTGAACCCGAACAAGGCGCGCTCGAGGGGTTCGATTTTGCGAAGGGCGCAGCAGGCATCGGCTGAGAACTCGTGCAAGCTATTGTCCGGGTCTTCGACATTCAGCCTTTGTGGGGCGGCGCGGATGGTGCGCACGTCGCACAGCGGCAGTTTGTCCGTGAGTTCGCGTTGGTATGCGAGAGTTTCAGCGAACAGCATCCTTGTATCGATGAAAAGGACCGGGGTTTCGGGGGCGATCACCGAGACGAGATGCAGCAGCACGACGGATTCGGCGCCGAAAGACGAGACGAGGGCGACGTTGCCAAGATCGGTATCCTTGAGCGCGTGCTGCAGAACGGCGGTCGCCGAATGATGGCGGTAGCGCGCGTTCAGCGTGGCAACACGATGTGCAACTGAGGTGTCAAGCGGCATCTCGGCCACCCTCGTCGCCATAGAGCGCGATCTTGAAGGGTGCCAAGCCCACGCGGCGATAGGTGTCGAGGAAGGTTTCCGCAGGCGCAAGCCGCAAGGCCAGATAGGCGCGCAGGACGCGCTCGATGGCGGGGACGATTTCGGTATAGGCAAAGCCGGGGCCGGTCTTCTCGCCGATGGCTGCAGTTTCAGTGGCATCGCCGCCAAGGGTGATCTGGTAGTTTTCGACCCCGGCGCGATCAAGACCCAGAATGCCGATATGACCGACATGGTGATGACCGCAGGCATTGATACAGCCCGAAATCTTGATCTTGAGCGGGCCAATGTCATGTTCCAGCTTAAGTGCCGCGAAATGGGTGGCGATTTCCTGTGCCACGGGGATCGAGCGGGCCGTGGCGAGCGCGCAGTAATCCATGCCGGGGCAAGCGATGATATCGGACAGCAGGCCGACATTGGCTGTGGCGAGGCCGGCTTGCGACAGCGCGGCGTGGACGGTGGGCAGATCAGATTTGTGCACATGGGCGAGGATGACGTTCTGTTCGTGGCTGATACGCAGGTCGGAATGGCCATAACTCTCGGCCAGATCGGCCAGAAGGCGCATCTGATCACTGGTCGCGTCGCCCGGCGTCTTGCCATGGGACTTGATCGAGACGGTCACGATGGCGTATTGCGTGTTGCGGTGCAGGGTCAGATTGGTGTCAGCCCAGGCCCGGAATATGGGGTCGGCCGTGTAGAAGGCGTCATAGGCGTCGGTGGGTGCATCGCGGTAGACGGGTTCGGCAAAGGCCGTGCGGATATGGTCGAGCAGGGTCTGATCATGACCGCCAAACAAAGGTTTCACCTCGGCAAAACGCTCTTCGATCATGCGGGTTATTTCAGTCGCTCCAGTCTCATGCACGGTGATCTTGATGCGGGCCTTGTATTTGTTATCGCGGCGGCCAAGGGTGTTGTAGACTGACAGCACGGCCTCGACATAGGGCAGCAGGTCGGGGACGGGCAGAAAATCGCGGACCTTTGCGCCGATGAAAGGGGTTCTTCCCAGACCGCCGCCCACCATGACCTGAAATCCCGGCTCGCCGTTCTGCCGCGTCATGCGCAAACCGATGTCATGCGCTGCCGTGACGGCGCGGTCGTTGGGACTGCCGGTGATGGCAATCTTGAACTTGCGCGGCAGAAACTGAAACTCGGGGTGGTCGGTGGACCATTGGCGCAGCAGTTCGGCATAGGGGCGTGGATCTTCAATCTCGTCCGCGGCTGCCCCGGCGAAATGGTCGGCGGTGACATTGCGCACGCAATTGCCCGAGGTCTGAATGGCGTGCATTTCGACATCAGCCAAGGCCTGCAGGATGGCGGGCACGTCTGGCAGTTTCGGCCAGTTGAACTGAATGTTCTGACGTGTGGTGAAATGGCCATAGCCCTTGTCCCATCTGTCTGCAATCAGGGCCAACTGACGCATCTGGCTGGGGTTGAGGGTGCCATAAGGGATGGCCACGCGCAGCATGTAGGCGTGCAGTTGCAGATACAGACCGTTCATCAGGCGCAGGGGGCGAAATTCATCCTCGGTCAGCGAACCGTCAAGACGGCGGGCGACCTGATCCGAGAACTGGGCCACCCGCGAGCGGACGAAGTTTTCATCGAAATCAGAGTACTTATACATTGGTCAGGTCCGCTTGTTTGCCATGGTTGTAGTTCGAGGGGCCACGCGTGCGGAACGCTTCGCGGAAATGGACGGGTTCGGGACCGCGCGCGCCCATCTTTGCATCCGCAAGATAGGCCCCCACGACATGCAGGCGCTGTGCCGCAGCATGCAGCAGGCGCATCTGGGCATGCGCCTCGTCCTCGATCAACTCGGCCTCGTGATGGAACTGGGTCCAGCGGTTATCGACGGTCAGATAGACCACGTCGCCCTCGATAAGGCGGTTGGCGGTAACGACTTTGGCGGTGAAGCGGCTCATGATGCGGCCTCGTGCGGGTCTGGAGGGCAAGATGCGAGAGCGCCCTGTGCGCCGGGGACTGCCCCAGCAAGGTGCGGAATGGTTCGGGGCAGGGCGGTCATGGCGGGCTCCGGGGTTACGGTGCCCTACATAGAATATTTTCCCGGTCCGACGCCAGTGGGTCTTGCCAATAAGGATGATCGTTCTGATAACTGCCAAGCGTGGAACGGCGTTCCTGAAAACGGGGGATATGGCGAATGGTTGCCCAGTTGGACGAGTTGGACCGAAGAATCCTTGGGGAATTGCAAGAGGATGCCGAGCAGAGTCTGGATGAGATTGCGCGGCGCGTCGGGTCCTCGAAGACGCCGGTCTGGAACCGGATCCGCAGGATGCGCGATCAAGGAGTGATCAAGCGGCAGACCGCCATTCTGGACCCTGAGGAATTGGGGTTGGAGGCATGCTTCTTCGTGCTTATCCGCACCAGCGAGCATGAGGTCGGGTGGGAACGGCGATTTCTGGATGTGGTTCGGCGACGCCCCGAGGTGTTGGAGGCACACCGGCTGGCCGGGGATGTCGATTACATACTGAAGGTCTGGGTCAAGAATGCGCGTGCCTATGATGCGTTCTATCAGGCGCTGATCGCGGAAGTGAAGATTTATAATGTGACCGCGCTTTTGAGCATGGAAGAGATCAAGATGACGACGGCGCTGCCGTTATGAGGGCGGACGCTGGCCCGGTCATGGCGGTCCAATGCGCAGGCTTGGCTGAACATGGCCGGGGCGCTGCCCCGGACCCCGGAATATTTCCGCCAAAATGAAAGGCAGGAGTCAGGCCTGGACCATCAGCCTCGATAGGCCGTGGAAGTGGAAGACGTCGGCATAGCTGGGCGTTTCGGTCAGGCGAAGGGTTGGCAGGCGCGTGAACAGGATGGGCAATGCGGTCTGAAGTTCCAGTCGGGCCAAGGGGGCGCCCAGGCAGAAATGCAGGCCGGCGCCGAAGCTGGCGTTGGATTTGATCTGGCGTTTTGGGTCAAAGCTGGCGGGATGGTCCCATTGCCCCGGATCGCGGTTGGCGGCGGCCAGCAGCAGTCCGACCTGATCACCGCGTTGAAACATATGGCCCATGACCTCGATATCCTCATAGGCCCAGCGGGTGAACATATGCAGCGCGGGGTCGAAGCGCAGGATTTCCTCGACGGTGGTTTCGGGGTCGGTCAAGGCGCTATGCGTGCCGGTTTCCAGAAGGGTTTTCACGCCATTTCCGATGGTGTGGACGGTCGCTTCGTGCCCGGCGTTCAGCAATAGGATGCAGGTGGCGATCAGTTCATCGGTGGTCAGCCGGTCGCCTTGGTCGGAGGCCGCGATCAGGTGGGTGATCAGATCATCGGCGGGGTGGGCGCGACGCTGTTCGACGTAGTCGCGCAGGAAGGCGACAAAGGCCTCGGTCGCGGCAATGGCACGGTCTTCGCGCGCGCGGTCGCGCCCGGCCATATACATGCCGACCATGGCATTGGACCATCTCAGAAGATCGTCTGACATCGCCTCGGGCACGCCCAGCAGGCGGGCGATGATGATGACCGGCAGTTTGGTGGCAAAGGCCGGCAGCAGGTCGAACGCGCCGGCGGGGAAGGCGTCGATCAAATCGTGGGTCAGGGTGGCGATTTCGGGCTGCAGGGCGGCGATGTGGCGCGATGTGAAGGCGCGCAGCACCAGTGACCGCAGACGGGTGTGGCGAGGCGGCTCCAGTTCCAGCATGGAATGGGCCTCGACGGCGTAAAAGGGTTTCAGGTGGTCTTGGATGTTCAGCGGCACGGGGCTTTCGCGGCCAAAGCGGCGGTCGCGGAAGATGGCATTGGTGGCGGCGGCGTTGGTGGTGCAGATCAGGTTGTAATCGGTCCAGTGAAAGAACGGGCCATGGCGGCGGGCCCGTTCGTAAAACGGATAGGGGTCTTGGACAAAGGCCGGGTCTGTGGGCGATTGGCGGAGAGGGGTCATCGCGGCAACCGGATCAGACCTTGGGCAATCAGGACGCCAAGCGCCACAATGACCGCGCCATAGGCTTGCGGCCAATTCCACGCCGCGCCGAGCGCAAACATGATTATCATGACATAGAAGGGCACGGCGTTCATGTGCAATGACGACAGGCCGATGCCCAGTTGCCCGACCGCCATGATCCACAGGACCTGACTGATGGCCAGCGATCCTATGCCGAACAGGGCCAATGCGCCCCATTCCGGCAGGCCGAGGGCCGACCATTGGGTGGCGGGGCCGCCCATTCCGGAATATATCAGCGACATGATGGTGGTCAGGATGGCGGCACCGCTGACCGTTATCGCCGTGCGGCCAAGAGGGGTCAGGTCGGGAAAGGCCGTCACCGTCGCCCGTGAGCCCCAGGTAAAGGCCAGCACCGATCCCAGCGCTGCCAAAGCGCCGATGCCCAGCGTCATGGACCCGACGCCCGCTCCGTAAGCCATGAAGCCACCAAACAGGCTGAGCGCAAGGCCAAGAATGAGCGCAATGGTCAGTTTGCGCCCCTCGAACGCCACTTCGAGTGTGATCCCGATCACGGGCATGATGGCGGTGATGACGGCGACGGTGACAGGGTCGGTTTTGGCCTGCGCCACGACCAGCAACACCGCGCCAAAGCCGATGCAGACCCCGCCGATCAAGATTCCCCGTCCCCAGTTCGCGGTCAGGATGGGCCGCGTCCCCTCGATCACGATCCACAGCGGGATCAGCACGGCGGCTGCGAGTAAGGCACGCAGGGCCGTCAACGTAATCGGCGGGATCAGCGGGATGACCAATTGCGCCGCAGGCAGCCCCAGCGCCCAGATCACCATGGACAATAGGCAAAGCATATTGGCGGCCAGGGCGTTGCGCGGTGGGGCGATTGAGACGGACATGGGGCAACCTAACCGGGCGAGGGCTGCGCGACTGCGACGGAAACGACCGGCATTGTCGTTTCAGCCTGCAGACAGCGCCGTGATAATGGCGCTGAAATCGGCAGCCTTGAGGCTGGCCCCGCCGACCAGCGCGCCGTCGACATCGGGTAGGGCAAAGATTTCGCTGGCGTTCGCGGGTTTGACCGAGCCGCCATACAGGATGCGGATGCCCGAGGCTTTGGCACCGATCAGGGTGGCAAGCCGGCCGCGCAGAAAGGCGTGCACCTCGGCGATCTGGGCCAGGGTGGGGGTGCGGCCGGTGCCGATGGCCCAGACCGGCTCATAGGCCACCACAAGGGTGGCGGCATCGTCGGGCAGGGACCCGTCCAGCTGAGTGCCGATCACGGCCAGCGTTTCGCCCGCGTCACGCTGTGCCAAGGTTTCGCCGATGCACAGGATCGGGATCAGACCGGCAGCAAGGGCTGCCTTGGCCTTGGCCTTGATCAAGGTGTCGGTTTCCGCATGATCGGCGCGGCGTTCGGAATGACCGAGGATGACGTAGCTGGCACCTGCGTCGCGCAACATCGCGGCGGAAATGTCGCCAGTATGGGCACCGGCAGCGCCCTGATGACAATCCTGACCACCCAAGGCAAGGAACGACCCGCGTGCTGCATGGGCCATCTGTGCCAGCAAGGTCGCGGGCGGGCACAACAGCACCTCGCACAGGGGGGCGGGGTTCAGGGCGATCAGGGCTTCAACCTCGGCCAAAGCGGCGGTAAGGCCGTTCATCTTCCAGTTCCCGGCGGCGAGTTTGTGCATGTCATGCTCCGATTGTTTCGGCAGTGGCCTAGCCGCAACCGAGCTGCAAGGGAAGATTGTTCTGCCTTAAATCAGCGGGGGCTGGCGATTTTCCGGCCTATTGATCCTTGAACTTGATGCTTTCGCCGCAACCGCAGGCCTCGGCCACGTTGGGGTTGCGAAATTTGAAGCCCGCATGCAGCAGGTCGACTTCATAGTCGATTTCGGTGCCGATCAAGAACAATTGCGCCATGGGTGCGATCAAAACTCTTGCCCCGTCCTGTTCGACAACCTCGTCCAGCGGGTTGACGGACGAGACATAGTCCATCGTGTATTCCATGCCTGCACAGCCACCCTTCTTGACGCCAATGCGCAGCCCCTCGCTGCCCTTTTGCGACATCAGGCCCGCAATTTGTCGCGCGGCCATGGGGGTCAGGGTGACGGCAGCTTTGCCGGGAATGCCGAACATGATGTTTCTCCTTTGCCATAACCTAGGCGTTTTTGATCACAAATCCAAGCGGTCAGTGTCATGCAATGTGCGGAACGTGGTACATATCTGCGATGCGCTGGCAAAACCCGGTGCACTGCGTTCCCAACCGGCCAAAGCGGCCCGGATGGCGCGCAGGCCAGCACCGGTCAGCCGATAGCTGACGGCCTGTTTGGAAATCGCCAGTTGTGCAGACATCGCGGCGAGCGTGGGCGTATCGGGTGGCAGAGCAAGTGCCATCGCCTCGGCCTGTTCCTGGGTCCAATTGCGGGCGATCTGATCGGCCAAATCAAGGATCGCCTGGGGCAGGTACGCGGGCTCGGGGCCAACGAACCTGGCGAAGGTCAGTTTGCCAAGTTCCGCCATTGCCCGTTCCGCCATGGGCGATTGACCGTTGATGTCGAGATGATCTGCCGGGCCGATGGCGATGACCATGCGGCTGGTCAGGCGATCAGTGGTGGACAGCAATCTGGCCTGCACCAGCAGGAATGCGCGCAGAGACAGGGCGGGGTCGGGCAGGCCGATCTGCCAGCCGGTCTTGCCGATGCGGGCAAAAGGGGTGAGTGGCGGCAGCGGGCTGTCGTGTTGGGGGTTCCAGCGCGCAATGCGTCTGCCGGCGTCGGTCACGGTCAGCATCGCACCTGCCAGCGCAGCAGCACTGCTGCCGGTTTTGGGAACGATCGCACCTCGCAACACGCTGATCAGGTCTGACATGGTTCGCCTTCTGGCCGAAAGGGTCTATGTCAAGCGATCAGGCTTGATGCCGCGCGTGCAAGCCTGTCGGGGCAGGGTCCTACATGAAGCCCATTTCAAGTTTCGCCTCATCCGACATCATCTCCATCCCCCAAGGTGGGTCAAAGGTCATCTGCACATCGACATTGCTGATGCCGGGCACGGTTTCAACCGCAGCGCCGACCCATCCGGGCATCTCGCCGGCCACGGGGCAGCCGGGTGCTGTCAAGGTCATCGCGATGACGACCTCATTCTGAGCACTGATTTCGATGGTATAGACAAGACCAAGGTCAAAGATGTTGACCGGAATTTCGGGGTCGAACACGGTGCGGCAGGCCTGTACCACCGATTCATACAACGCGTGATCGGTGGTCGAGGGGCGGATCAATGCGGTGCCTTCGATCTTGTCCTGCGGTTGGTTCATGGCGCTATCATCCCGGTTGTTGACCGATTATATAAGGAATTGCCAGCCTAGGTCCAGCGCCGAGGCTTGCAGCGCCGATAAAAGCCATGTCAGTTTATGCTGGTCTTCATGCCAAGCGGCGTGTCGCGGTTCAGAACGGGATTTCGTCGTCCATATCCGAGGGGCGGTTGCTGGACGACGACGTAGCACCGCTGCTGCGGTTGCCGCCCGCGAAGCCCCCGGGATTGCCACCCTGCGCGCGTCCGGAATACTCGTCATCGCCGCCACGATCATCGGATTGCGACGATCCGCCCCCATCACGGCCCCCCAGCAAGGTCAATTCGCCGCGGTACTGGCGCAAGACGACCTCGGTGGTGTAGCGGTCGGCACCGGACTGGTCCTGCCATTTGCGGGTTTCCAGCTGGCCCTCGATATAAACGGTCGAACCCTTTTTCAGGTATTGCTCGGCGATCTTGCCCAAAGCCTCATTGAAGATCGCGACGGAATGCCACTCGGTCCGCTCCTTACGCTCGCCGCTGACCTTGTCGCGCCAGGATTCCGATGTGGCGATCCGCAGGTTGACCACCTTGCCACCATTGGGGAAACTGCGCACTTCGGGGTCGCGCCCCAGATTGCCGACGATAATGACCTTGTTGACGGAACCCGCCATGATAATAGCCCCCTGAACTGTTGCGACAGCGATTCTTCCCGACCGCAGGATCGAGCTTGCGTTGCAAAACATATAGACCGCCCGGGCTGCTGCTGCAACTTGCGCGTGATCGCCGCGCGAAGGCTGTGGCTTGGGTCCGTTTGCCGCAGGGTGCGCTTGGGACTTTCAACGTCGATGTGGCGGGGCTACAAGCACGGGAAGCGATGATGGGGGTCGTCGAAATGTCCAGCCGTTCTTCGTTGTCATCCTGGGGCCCGGCGTCTGGGGTTTGGCCGTTGGTGGCGCTGATCTTGTTTCAGGGTCTGTGCGCGCTGGTCTTTTTCGTTGATGTGGCGATGGAGCTTGGCCCACAGCCATGGTCTGCGGTGTTTCGCCCCGAAAATCTGTCTGAAATCGCGGCGACGGTCGGGTTGGCTTTGGGGCTGGTGTTCGAGGGTTTTGTGCTGGCGCGGTTGTTGCAGCGGCAGGCTCGGATGCAGGAAAGTCTTACGGCGGCGGCGACAGCGTTGTCGGACCTGATGCTGACCTACTTTGACATCTGGGGATTGACGCCGACCGAGCAGGATGTGGCCGCCTTTACCATCAAGGGCTGTTCTATTGCCGAGATTGCAGTTCTGCGCGGGTCAGCCGAGGGGACGATCAAGACTCATCTGAATGCGATCTATCGCAAGTCGGGCGTCAGCGGGCGGGCGCAGTTGGTATCGGTGCTGGTGGATGATCTGTTGCAGACGCCACTGATCGCTCCGCCATCCGCGATGCCGCAGCGGCGGGCTGCGGTGGCGGGGTAGGATCTTGGCGGATCACTGCCACTGCGGGGTATCATTGCACGATTGCTGGACCGCAGGCCAAATTCCGCTATGATCTATCCCGAACTGGTGTGGGAAAGCGAATGGTCTTGTCGAATTGCAGGCCGATTGGGGCGTTGTTGTTGGGGCTTGGGGTGATGTTGGGTGGCTTGGAGGCCGTTCGGGCCGAGGGCTTGACGCTGGGCGGCGGGTCCAGCAATCGCAGCAACCTGTTTCGTTCGCAGACGGCCTTGCTGGACGGTAGATTGTCGCAGCAATATGGCGGGTCCGAGCGTCTGAAACCGCGGATCGACAAGAGTGCCAAGCCTGCCGTCAAGCGATACAAGGGCAGTTACAAGGGCAAATACCTGCCGATGGCCAAGGCGGCGGCGAAGAAACATGGCGTGCCCGAGGATCTGTTTCTGCGGCTGGTGCAGCAGGAAAGTGGCTGGAATCAAGGGGCTTTGTCGATCAAGGGGGCGATTGGCTTGGCGCAGTTGATGCCAGGCACGGCCGAGCGGTTGGGGGTCGATCCGAACGATGCCGCGCAAAATCTGGACGGTGGGGCGCGTTATCTGGCCATGATGTACAGCCGGTTTGGCAGCTGGAAACTGGCGCTGGCCGCTTATAATGCCGGGCCGGGGGCGGTTGAAGATGCCGGAGGGGTGCCGGAGTTTCAAGAAACGCAGAACTATGTCAAGGCAATCTTGGGTTGAAACCGACGGTTTCAATGCAGGCTCCCACGCATAGAAGACTGAACAACCTTATGATATAAAATATTTTCTTATAGCTTAACCTCTTTTTCGATTCAAGGCAACGCTGAGCAGCAGGGTTTGTCTGGGCCGGTTTACCAGGTCAGATCATTGCGCTGCGATCTTGATCACCGGTTCCATCGTTGCCAGCACAGCTGCAGACAGATGGCATTTGATCTGGTGACCTGCGCCGAGCGTTTGCACCGGCGGCATCTGGGTGTCGCACAGACCACCGGGCACCTGCGACTTCCAGCGGCAGCGGGTCTGGAAGGGGCAGCCGGGGGGCGGGTTGACGGCAGAGGGGATGTCGCCTTCAAGCACGATGCGCTTCTTGACGACCCTTGTGTCAGCGATGGGCACGGCTGAGAGCAGCGCCTCGGTATAGGGGTGGTAGGGCGGCTGGAACACCTGATCGGTGGTGCCGGTTTCGACCACATGGCCCAGATACATCACCAGAACGCGGTCGGCGAGGTAGCGCACGATGGACAGGTCGTGGCTGATGAACAGCAGCGTCGTACGATTCTCGCGCTGGATGTCCATCAACAGGTCGGTGACGGCGGCCTGCACCGACACGTCCAGCGCCGAGACCGGTTCGTCTGCCACCACCACCTTGGCACCCCCGGCAAAGGCACGGGCAATGCCGACACGCTGTTTCTGGCCACCCGACAATTGGCGCGGCATCCGCTCGGCAAAGGCGCGAGGCAGTTTCACGAGGTCGAGAAGCTCCAGCATTCGGGCGCTGCGTTCGTCATCCGAACTGCCGTAGTTGAAGATTTCCAGCGCTCGGATGATCTGGCGACCGACCGTCATCGACGGGTTCAGGGTATCGAACGGGTTTTGGAACACCATCTGGACCGAGGACACGGTGTCGATGTTGCGCTGCTGGATCGGCGTGGACTGCACATTCTGGTCAAACAGCATGATCGTGCCCGAGGTCGCGGTTTCCAGCCCCATCAGGACCTTGGCGAAGGTGGATTTGCCGCAACCGCTTTCGCCGACAATGGCAAGGGTTTCGCCCTCGCGCGCCTCAAACGACAGCGTTTCATTGGCCTTGACGACCTTGGCCGTACCGCCGCCAAAAGCACCGGTGGCGATGGAGTAGTATTTCTTGAGATCCTCCATCTTGAGCACGACGCGGCCAACCGGGGTTTTCGGTTTCACGATCTTGGCGCGAACCGGCGCGTTCCAGTCGATCTCGGCCCATTTCACACAGCGCGAGGCGTGGCGATCATCGCCGGGGATGGCGGACATGGCCACATCTGCGGCGTCGCAGCGTCCGGCCTGAAAATAATCGCAGCGCGGGCCGAAGTTGCAGCCATTTGGCCGTTCATGGGGCAAGGGGAAATTGCCTGGGATCGAGACGAGGGGCGAGGTGTTCTTGTCGGCACCCGGCAGCGGGATCGAGCGGAACAGGGCCTGGGTATAGGGGTGGCGCATCTTGTCAAAGACCTGGCCCACATTGCCGGTCTCGATCGCCTCGCCGGAATACATCACGCAGAGACGGTCGCAGACATCAAGGATCAGACCCAGATTGTGGCTGATGAACAGCATCGAGGTGCCGTATTTCTCGCCCAAGGCTTTCACCAGATCGACGATGCCGGCCTCGACCGTCACGTCCAGCGCGGTTGTGGGTTCGTCAAGGATCAGCAGGGCGGGTTTGGACATCAGCGCCATGGCGATGACGATGCGCTGTTGCTGGCCGCCGGACAATTGGTGGGGATAGCTGTGCAGGATGCGGTCGGGGTCGGGCAGGCGGACATCGGCCACGATCTGACGGGCGAGTTTCCACGCCTCATCCCGCGCCATGTTTTGGTGAATCATCGGCACTTCAGCAAGCTGCGCGCCGATCTTCATGGCGGGGTTCAAGCTTGCCATGGGTTCTTGATAGATCATGGCGATTTCAGAGCCGCGGATGTGGCGCAGGTCTTCGTCGGTCATGTGGGTCAAGTCGCGGCCCTTGAATTTGATCGAGCCCGCAACAATGCGGCCATTCTTGCCCAGGTCGCGCATGACCGCCAAGGCCACGGTGGATTTGCCGCAACCGGATTCACCGACCAGCCCCATCGCCTCGCCCGCCATGACGGTGCAGGAGAAATCCATCACGGCAGGGATTTCGCGCATGCGGGTGAAGAAGGAAATCGAGAGGTTCTCGATTTCGAGGATCGGTTTGGAAGGGTCCCAGGTGGTGTCGTTCATTGCAGCCTCGCTTGTGTGGTGAGGTCCGGGGGCCAGCCCCCGGAGCCCCCGGAATATTTGTACCAAAATGAAAGGGGGTCAGTCTTTCAGGCTTTCTTCGCGCAGGCCGTCGGCCAGAAGGTTGAGGCCGAGGACAAGGCTCATCAAGGCCAAAGCGGGCACGATGGCGGGGTGGGGGACGATGGAGAGAAGCTTGCGGCCGGCATTGATGGTGGATCCCCAGTCAGGGCTTTCGGGGGTGACGCCGAGGCCGAAGAAGCCGAGCGTGCCCAAAAGGATGGTGGTGTAGCCGATGCGCAGACAGTAGTCGACAATCAGGGGACCGCGGGCGTTGGGCAGGATTTCCCACAGCATGATGTACCAGGCACCCTCGCCTCGGGTCTGGCCGGCGGCGACATAGTCGCGGGCCTTGAGGTCCAGCACGATGCCGCGGACGATGCGGAACACGGTGGGGGCGTTGACGAAGACCACCGAGACGAACACGTTCAGCAGGTTCGGCGCCATCCCCCAGACGCCGAGCGGGTCGCGGTTGAAGGCGAGGCCGGAATAGGCCCACAGGCCGAGGGCGAGGGTGAGGCCGACATAGAGGTTGCGTTTGCGCGGATTGGTGAAGTAGCGGGCGTTGAACAGGACGCAGAAGAAGATGATCGGGAACAGGAAGAGGACGGCGGCCAGATAGACCGGGATGCCGGTGTCGCGGATTTCGGGGGTCACAAGCAGGTAGAACAGCAAGATGACGGGAAAGGCGAGCACAAGATTGGCGAGGAAGGACAGGATGGTATCCAGTTTGCCGCCGAAGTAACCCGCTGGCAGGCCGAGGGTGACTCCGACGATGAAGGCGAAGGTGGTGGCCGCAGGGGCGATGATCAGGACCTGGCGTGCGCCCATCACCATGCGCGAGAACACGTCGCGCGACAGGTGGTCGCCGCCGAGCAGATACCACAGGTATTGGCCCTCTTGCGGGTCTTTGAGCGGGGTGCCGGGCAGGGGGTTCTTGACCGAGCCCAGTTGCGCGAGCGGATCGAAGGTGATGATCATGTCGGCAAAGACGGCGGTGAAGACCCAGAACATCACGAAGCCGAAGCCGACCATGCCGACGGGGCTGTCAAAGAGTTTTCCGTAAAGGCCGAGATATCTCTTGAAGCGGATCGACAGGGCAAAGGTCACGACCAGGGCCAGCCAGACCGGCCAGAACTGCACGGCCATTTTGGCAAAGATACCGCCCCAGGAAAGTGCGTCCATCGTCATGCCATCCTGATGCGGGGGTTGAGGAACACATAGCCGATGTCGGAGATCAACTGTGTCACCAGAACCACGAACACGGCCACCACCGAGCAGCCCAGCAGCAATTCGATGTCGTTGTTCCCGGCGGCCCAGACCAGCGTCCAGCCAAAGCCCTTGTAGTTGAAAAGGGTTTCCACGATCACCACGCCGTTCAAGAGCCAGGGGAATTGCAGCATGATCACGGTGAAGGGGGCGATCAGTGCGTTGCGCAGCGCATGGCGCAGCACCACTTCGCGGAATGAGGCGCCCTTGAGGCGGGCGGTGCGGATGTATTGCTGGGTCATCACCTCGGTCATGGACGCGCGGGTCATGCGGGCGATATATCCGATGCCGTAGAGGGCGATCGTCATCACCGGCAGGGTGAAGTTCCAGAAGGTGATGTTGTCCATCGCAGAGGTCGC
>JBAXXO010000042.1:0-16297 GCA_037127855.1 Alphaproteobacteria bacterium | reverse complement strand
CCGAACAAGGGGTAGCTTTCGCTAAAGCTGCCACGGCCGACAATCGCCTCGGCCCGACCGTTGGAGACGGCGTTCAAGGTGGAAAAGCGTTGAAAGGCGCGTACCGGATCGTCGGTGGACAGCACGGTCACGGCGGTGCCCAGCCGGATGCGACGGGTGCGCCCGGCGATGGCGGCCAGCACCACCTCGGGCGATGAGATCGCAAAGTCGGGGCGGTGATGTTCGCCAAGGCCGATGAAGTCGACGCCGGCCTGATCGGCCGCGACGGCCTGTTCGACGACATCGCGCAGCACCTGATCGGCCCGCAGGATGGTGCCGTCAGTGTGTTTGGCGATGTCGCCGAACGTGTCCAGACCCAATTCTACATACATGTTCAGACTCCTGTTTGCGGGTCGCAGATAAGGCTTTGGTTGCAGTGCCAAAAGGCGCAAACCGACAGGTTGCCCGCGCAAGAATGCACCAACTTACGCGCCATCGGTCACACCCGAGATCAGATTGGCCTGCATCAGCCGCTGGGCCAGCGAGGGGCGTGGTTGCGCAAGCTCGGCCAGATAGGACTGCAGATCCGCATGTGCGGCGCGGGCGGCGGCAACGGCCTGCGTCGGGGTCACGGCCACAAAGCGAACCGGATCGCCGCTGCGCTGCTGCACGAAACGGTCCAGATCGGCCCCGATAAGAGTGGCGAGTTTGGGGTAGCCACCGGTCGTGCCATGGTCGGCCAGCATGACGGTGGCCACCCCGTCGCCCGCCACCTGCACCGCGCCGCGCAGGATGGGTTCTGAAGGCATGTCGAGTGCGGCATTGACCGGCAGCCTTGGCCCCTGCAGCCGCACACCCATGCGGTCATAGCCCTGCGACAAGGCAAAGCCTGGACCCAGAAAGGCGGCCTGCACTTGCCGATCAAAGAACCGCTCTTGCGGGCCGATGGTCACGCGAGTCTGCGGCGCGGGGCGGGCCCAATCGGGCAACGGCAGATCGCCCTCGCGGGTCGGGCGGACCTCGGCCTGATCGATCCGCAGGCGCTGTCCAGTGGTCACGGCCCCACCGCCCAGACCGGACTGCGAATGGGTCGAAAGGCTGCCCAGCCACTCCGTGCCCCGGACCTGCCCTGCAAAGCCTATCAGCGCCCATGAGCCCCAATCGCCCGCGCGCAGGGTCAGGCTTTGGCCCGCGCGCAGGGTGCCGACCGTCCAGGGCGCCAGGCTGCGGCCCGCCAGCAGCACCTGAAAGCCGCCGCCTGCGACGGCAAAACTGACCTCGCCTGCCAAACAGTCCAGCCCCAGCCCACCTAACGACACCTCAACCGCGGCCTGCCCCGGCGGATTGCCCAAGGCGGCATTCACCACCGACAGGGCGGCGCGGTCCATCGGCCCGGACCCCGGCACGCCATAACGCAAAAAGCCCGGCCGGCCGGCATCTTGCAGGCTGCACAAAGGGCCGGCAAGTCGCACGCGGATGTCACATTGCGTCATGCTGATCCCGCCCGATCCGGTGAAAGCGCACCGTGTCGCCGACGGCAAACAGAAACGGCTGCGGGCCATGGCGCAGAATCTTGGTGGGCGAGGATCCGATGATCCACCAGCCGGTCGGCATTTTCAGCGTCGTGACGATGCATTGCGGCCCGGCGATGATGACACGGCCGGCGGGAATATCCCGCACTGCGGCGGGTTTGCGCGGCAGATGCAATGCAGGTGGCGTGCCCGCAAGATAGGCATAGCCGGGCGCAAATCCGTACAGATAGACACGGTATTCTGCGGCCAGATGGGCGGCAATCACGGCGTCAGGTGACATGCCGGTCATCTGCGCCACCTGCGCCAGATCCGTGCCCAGATCGGCATCATAGCAGACGCCAAGATCATGACTATGGGCCTGACCAGAGGCGGGCTCGGGCCCGGTCAGCACCGTCTGAACGGCGGATTGCAGCGCCGAATGGTCGGTCAGCAAGGGGTCGAAACTGATCATCAGGTTTGCATAGGCGGGCGTGACCTCGACCATGCCGGGCGGCGGCGACAGCGCCAACAGGCGGTCCAGTCGCAAGACCTGGGCGTGAATTTCCGGGGCGATCCGGTCGCCAAACTCGACCAGCAGGGCACGGTCGGCAACAGGTTTGAATGAGGTCATCGCAGGAAAGCCCGGACGCTGACGCCTGCGCCCTGCAGGGCGGCGCGGATGTGCTGCGCCATTGCCACCGCACCCGGACTGTCGCCATGGACGCAGATCGACTGACCCCGCAGCGCAATGGGGTCGCCCTGTAGTACCGGCATCAACCCGGTTTCGAGAAAGCCCAACAGCCGTGTGGTGGCCTGCGCCGGGTCATGGATCATCGCCGCCTTGTGGCTGCGCGGCACCAGACGGCCATTCGGCAGGTAGGCGCGGTCGGCAAAAACCTCGCTATAGGTTGGCAAGCCTGCATTCAGGGCCGCCTGTTCCTGACAGGTGCCCGAAATCGCCAGACAGGCAAGGTCAGGCGACACCGCCCGCACCGCCCGCATCAGGGCCGTCGCCACGTCAAGGTCATCTGCGGCAAGATTGGCCAGCGCGCCATGCGCTTTGACATAGGCGACGTGGGCGCCGGTCAGGGCCGCCACGCCCATCAGACTGCCGATCTGGGCGGCGACCATCCGCTCGATCTGTGGCAGGGACATCGGGATCACGCGGCGGCCAAAGCCTGCGGGGTCGGTGTAGCCGGGATGTGCGCCCACCACGACACCCTGCGCCTTGGCAAGGGTCAGGGTGGCAAACATCGTCTCGGCGTCACCGGCATGGCCACCACATGCCACATTGGCGCTGCTGACCACCGCAAGCATGGCCGCATCGTCACCCATGGCCCAAGGGCCAAAACCCTCGCCCAGGTCCGAGTTCAGGTCGATATCTGCCATGATTGCCCCTGATGACCTGACCCGCGGGATGCTAATGAACCTGCCCTTTCGTCACAATAGCCATCGGACGTCTGACGCAATACGGCGCTGCGATGCCCGGCAGTCGGAGCAGATGTCATTCGATGTAATCGGGCCCCAGAAATCTGGTCTGGATCGCCTGCCATTCGGGCTTGGCCATTTCGTCCAGCAGTGCACGGTTCAACGGCTCGATCAGCGGCGAGGAGGTGGGCAACACGATGGCGTAGGATTGGGCATTGAACTTGATCGGCGTCACCTCGACGCCCGCAACATGGGCGGCGGACCAGATCAGGATCGGCTGATCCTGCACAAAGGCGTCGATCTTGTGGTCCAGCAGGGCGGCAAAGCCATCTTTCACGGTGGCAAAGCCATCTGTAACCACGCCGAGATTTGTCATCGCCGTTTCAGAGGCCGAGCCCTGCAGCACGCCGACACGAACCGAGGAAAGGCTGGCAACTGAGTCGATGACACCGGTCAACCGCGCCGTGGTGAGGCTGGCTGCCAAATTCGCCGTGAACACAGCGGTCAGAAACAGGGCGGCAAACATCCAGACAATCCCGATAAGCCGCCCGATCACCGTGACCGGGGCCTTGTCGCCATAGCCCACGGTCGCCATGGTGACCGCCGCCCACCAAAAACCGCTGAACAGGCCGCGGTGCGGCTCGGGTTCGAACTGAGTGCTGTTGTGCCGCCGTTCGACAAGCCAGATGATGATACCGATGACAAATAAAAGGCCCAAAAGCATGCCAAGCGTCCGCAGGAAAGTCGCCGATGTCAGTGCGGCAAGGGTTGCGGCGATGGGCGAATGATCATTCGCCCGGACGGCGACACCCAATGCCGTGCGAAAATAAGGATGGCTGAAGTCTACCCTTTGCTCACGGGCGGGCGACATGCTCATCGCCGCGATCGACAGGTCAAAGGCCCCGGATTCGACATTGGAAATCATCCCGTCAAGGTCGGTCTCACGGTATTCAAAGGTGATGCCCAGCCGATCTGCCAACTGGTTCCACAGCGCGATGCTGACGCCGTCCCATGTGCCGTCTGCGGCCTTCATCGCAAAGGGCGGTGCGGATTTGGTCCCAACGATATAGGTATGGCCCGTATCCTGGGCATGGGCGATGCTGGCCAATGCCAGAAAGATCACGATCAGGCAACCGCGCATGGCGTTACATTCCTTTTGGCTTGGGGCGGTATGTGTCTGACAATTCCGTCATGTCATGCGATGCGGGATTTGGCGTTTCGGGTGGCGTGCAATTCCGTCAGCTTTCCAGTTCGCGCCGCGATGTCAGCCCCCGTGGCGCAGCGGGTTGCCCGGACAAGGCGGCCCCGAGCCTCACAGGCGTGACCATAGTTTTCCCTTTTTTGGCAACCGGATCAAGCGGTTTATCGTGGAGTCAACGCCGCGCGCCAGCCTGGCCGCAGGACGCATGGCGCTTTTACCCGCGACCCAGACGTTCGAGCAGGGTTGCATAAGCAACCATGCCGATACGGAAATTGGCCAGCCTGAAGAATTCATTCGGCGCGTGCAGGTTTTCGTCGGGCAGACCAAAGGCGAACACGGTCGCATGAACGCCCAACTCCTTCAGCATCATGGTCATGACTGGGATCGAGCCCCCTGCCCGCGTGATATAGGGGGCGCGGCCATAGACATCGGTCAGAACCTGTGCCGCGACGGCGCTGGCATTGTGGCCTGCGGGGGTCAGAAAGGGGTCGGCGCTGCCCGGCAGGCGGGTGACGGTGACGCGCAGGCCTTGGGGGCAATGACCCTCGATATGGGTTTTCAGCAGGGCAAAGATGGCATCGGGGGTCTGGTTGGCGACAAGGCGGCAGGTGATCTTGGCATGGGCCTCGGCCGGCAGCACGGTCTTGATGCCGCGACCGGCATAGCCGCCCCAGATGCCGTTCAGTTCAAAGGTCGGGCGGGCCCACAGGCGTTCGCGGGTGGTGTAGCCGGTCTCGCCGAACACATCAGGAATGCCAAGGTCGGCGATGAACTGCGCCTCGTCAAAGGGCACACGGGCGATGGCGGCGCGGTCGTCGGCGGTCAGGTCGATGACGTCGTCGTAAAAGCCTGCGACCTTGATCTTGCCATCGGTGCCTTTCATGCCCGCGATGATCTGCGACAGGCCTTGAATCGGGTTGGCAATGCCACCACCCATCATGCCAGAATGCTGATCGCCCTTGGCCCCGGTCACCGTCACTTCGCAGGCGACCAACCCCTTTAGCGCGGTGGTCAGGCAAGGTTGATCAACGCTCCACTGGCTGCCATCGGCGGAAAAGATCATGTCGGCCTTCAGCAGCGCCCGGTTCGCCGCGATGAAGGGCGGCAGATCGGGCGAGCCGATCTCTTCTTGCCCTTCAAAGAAGAACTTGACGTTCACGGGCAAGCGGCCAGTGGTTTTCAGCAGCGCTTCGGCCGAAAGGATCGGAATCAGCATGCCGCCCTTGTCATCCGATGCGCCACGTCCAAAGACCATGTCATCGCGGATTTCAGGGGCAAAGGGCGGACTGTGCCACAGGTCAAAGGGTTCGGCAGGTTGCACGTCGAAATGGCCATAGATCAGGATTGTGGGTTTGTCAGGCCCGGCATTCAGCCAGTCACCATACACCACGGGATGACCGGCGGTCGGCATCATCGTGACATTCTGAAAGCCGGCGGCCTGCATGCGCGCCACCACCCATTCCCCCGCGGTCACAACATCGGCGGCATAGGCCGCATCCGCCGAAACCGACGGGATGCGGACAAAATCCAGCAAGTCCCTGATGAAACGCGCTTCGTTTTCCTTAAGGTAGTCACCCCATTCCATGGTCATCCCCTATGCTGCCGGCATCCGCTGTTCCACCAGTTCGGCCCAGTAGGATGCGCCAAAGGGAATCGCCTCGTCGTTGAAGTTGTAGGCCGGGTGATGGACATCGGCGCTGTCGCCATTGCCGATCTGGATATAGGCGCCGGGGCAAACCTGCAGCATATAGGCGAAATCCTCGCCGCCCATCAGCGCGGGTGCGTTGTCATTGACGGCACCGTCGCCCGCTACCTTGCGGGCCACAGCAGCGGCGATGTCGGTTTCATGTTCGGCGTTGATCATGGCAGGGTAGCCGGGGTTCCAGACGATCTCGGCCTGGCCGCCCATCGCCAGCGCGGTGTGGGTGACGATGGATTTTAGCCGTTCTTCGGCCATCTGGCGCACGGCGGGATCAAAGCTGCGGACGGTGCCGCGCAGTTCAACCCGTTCGGGAATGACATTCCACGCCTCGGATTCGGTGCGCAGCGAGGTGACCGAGACCACCAGCGACGACAAGGGATCGGTGCTGCGCGAGACGATGGTTTGCAGCGCCATCACCACGGCGCAGGCGATGACGGTGGTATCGACGGCGGCATTGGGTTTGGCAGCGTGCCCGCCCTTGCCGGTGATGTGCAGGGTGAAATTGTCGGTCGCCGCATAGAACGGCCCCGGCTTGATCGAAAACTGGCCAAGCGGCAGGCCGGGCGAGTTGTGCATGCCGTAAATTTCCTTGATGCCAAAGCGGGTGATCAGCCCGTCCTTGACCATGGCTTCACCGCCCGCGCCGCCCTCTTCGGCGGGTTGAAACACCACGGCCACCGCCCCGTCAAAGTTCCGGGTTTCCGCCAGGTATTTTGCAGCCCCCAGCAGCATCGCCGTGTGACCGTCATGGCCGCAAGCATGCATCTTGCCGGGGGTCTTGGAGGCATAGGGCAGATCCGTCGCCTCAAGGATCGGCAGGGCGTCCATATCGGCACGCAGGCCCACGACATGGCCGTGGCGGTCGGTCTTGCCCCGGATCACGCCGACAACGCCGGTGCGGCCAATGCCCTCAACGACCTCATCGCAGCCAAATTCGCGCAGTTTTGCGGCCACAATGCCAGAGGTGCGGTGCGTGTCATACATCAGTTCGGGGTTTTCGTGCAGGTCGCGGCGCCATTCGGCAATTTCGGGCTGCATTTCGGCGAGACGGTTCTTGATCGGCATGGAATCCTCCTTCAGGCGGTCAGCACCAGATGTCCGGGCGCGACTTGGGTATAGATTGACGGTGCTGGCCTGTGGCCAAGCGGGTGAATGGGCGAGACGATCGGTTTGAAGCTGAGGTCATCGCGGAAACGGCGGTTGCGGGGATCGGCGACCGGAACGGCGGATAGCAGCGACCTTGTATAACTGTGCTGGGGGTTCTCCATCACGGCCGCGCGGGGGCCGATTTCCACGATGCGACCCAGATACATGACACCGACATGATGCGCCACACGTTCCACGACCGCCATGTCATGGCTGATGAACAGATAGGACAGGCCAAGGTCTGCCTGCAGGTCCATCATCAGGTTCAGCACCTGCGCCTGCACGGAAACATCAAGGGCCGACACCGCCTCATCCGCGACGATCAGTTTGGGGTTGACCGCAAGCGCCCGGGCGATGGCCACACGCTGACGCTGGCCGCCCGACAGTTCATGGGGAAAGCGGGTCATGAACTCGCGCGGCAATCGCACGCGGTCGAACAACTGCGCCACGCGGTCCTGCAGGTCGGCGCCTGTGGCCAGACCAAAATTGCGCAGCGGTTCGGAGACCTGTTCGCGCAGCCGCATATAGGGGTTCAACGAGGCAAAGGGGTCCTGAAACACCATCTGCATATCGGCCCGCGCTCGGCGCAGATCATGGTCGTTCAGTGCGCGGATGTCGCGGCCGCCGATATTGATTTGCCCAGAGGCGGGTTCGATCAGCCGCAGAATAGACCGGCCGCAACTGGATTTGCCGCAACCGCTTTCGCCGACCAATGCCAAAGTTTCGCCGACATTGAGTTCAAAGCTGACATCTTCGACGGCGTGGACCTGTGCCACGGTGCGGCGCAGGACGCCGCCCTTGACCGGAAAGCGGGTGGTCAGATTTCTGACCTCCAGCAGGACCTGCGGTTGGCGGGGTGTGGCGGTCTGTGCGGCGCGCAGGGTCGCCGGATTGTCATCCCCGATCAGGCGCATCTTTTCGGGGCGGGTGGTGCCTGCCATCTCGCCCAGTTTCGGCACGGCGGCAAGCAGGGCCTTGGTGTAATCCTGCCGGGGGTTTTCGAAAATCTCGGTGACGGTGCCGGTCTCGACAATGCGGCCCCTGTACATCACCACGACGCGGTCGGCCATTTGCGCCACAACGGCCATGTCATGGGTGATGAACAACACCGCCATGCCGCGTTCGCGTTTCAGACGGTTGATCAGGGCCAGGATTTCGGCCTGAATGGTCACGTCAAGCGCCGTTGTGGGTTCATCCGCGATCAGCAGTTGCGGCTCGCAGGCGATGGCCATGGCGATGACCACACGCTGACGCATGCCGCCCGACAGCTCGTGGGGATATTGGCCCAGACGGCGTTCGGGTTCGGGGATACGGACGGCGCGCAGCAGATCAAGGGCGCGGCCGCGGGCGGCGTCGGCGCTCAGACCCTTGTGCCGGCGCAATCCGTCGGTCAACTGCCGCTCGATGGTAAAGACCGGGTTCAGGCTGGTCATCGGTTCTTGAAAGATCATGCCGATTTCATTGCCGCGAATGGCCTGCATCAGGTCGGCGTCCGCGGTCGCCACATTCAGCAACGACCCGTCAGGCCGTTTGAAATTCAGCACGCCGCTGGTGATCCGGCCACCGCCAAACTCGACCAGCCGCATCAGCGACAGCGATGTGACGGATTTGCCCGACCCGCTTTCGCCCACCACGCAGACCGTCTCACCGGGTCGGATCGCAAAGCTGATATCCTCGACCCCGATCACCGTGCCACTGTCGGTGGAAAATTCGACGCGCAATTTGTCGATGGAAACCAATGCGTTCGTCATTTTGACCTCGGGTCCAGAACGTCACGCAGGACATCACCGAACATGTTCAGCCCCAGCACCGTCAATGCCACGGCGGCACCTGGCACAAGGCCAGTCCAGGGTGCTTTTTCCAGATAGTCGCGGCTGGCCTGAATCATCAGGCCCCAGCTGGCGGCGGGTGGCTGGGTGCCAAGGCCCAGAAATGACAGCCCTGCCTCGGCCAGAATGGCAAAGGCCAGGCTGATGGTGGCCTGCACGATCACCACGGGCAGGATATTGGGCAGGATGTGGCGCCCCAGCATGGCCAGATTGGTGGTGCCGGCGGCGCGGGCCGCCTCGACATAGGGCATCTGCGCGACGCGCAACGCTTCGCCCCGGATGATCCGGGCAAGGTAGGGGGTAAACGCGACGCCGATGGCAATGGTGGTGTTCTGGATGTTGGGGCCCAGCACGGCGCTGATCGTCAGTGCCAGAAGCAGTGCTGGAAAGGCCAGCAATGTGTCTACCAGCCGCATCAGCACATTGTCCACCCCGCCGCCGGCATAGCCCGAGATCATGCCCAAGGGCAGGCCCAGCAGCACCGATATCACCACAGCCACCACCGCAATCTCAAGCGAGGTGCGCGCACCCATCAGCACTCGAACGGCCAGGTCACGGCCCAACTGGTCGGTGCCCAGCAGATGGGCTGCGCTGGGGGGTTGCAGGCGGGCTGTCATGTACATCTTGGTCGCAAGGGCGGGGTCCAGCAGCACGGGCGCCAGGATGCCAACCAGGGCGATCAGCGCCACCAGAACCAGACCGATCAGGCCTTTGGGGGTGAGGAATTTGCGCAATTCAACCCAGCCTGATCCGAGGATCGATGACCAGATACAACAGGTCCACGATCAGGTTGACGATCATCACCACAGCGGCGATTACAAAGACGGTGGCCTGGATAAGCGGCACATCGCGGTTCAGCAGGGCCTGATAGGTCAGCCAGCCCATGCCGGTAAAGTTGAACAGACTTTCCATGACGATGATCGACCCGAACAGATAGCCGATCTGCAAGCCTGCCACGGTGATCACCGGACCCACGGCATTGGCCAGACCATAGCGCCAGACCACGGTGCCTTCGGACAGGCCCTTGGCGCGGGCGACTCGGATGAACTCTTGCCCCAGAATGCCGGTCATGGTGGACCGTGTCATGCGCGTCAGATGGGCCATCAGCCCAAGGCCCAACGCAAGGGACGGCAGCAGGGCGTGACGCAGCGCGCCTAGCAAATCCACCGCGGGGTCCTTGTAGCCGCTGGACGGCAACCAGCCCAGCCACCGCGCAAAGACGAGGATCATCACGATGCCCCAAAAGAAATCCGGCAGGCTCACTCCTAGGAGCGAGGTGGCCGAAGCCGTCGTATCTTGCCATTTGTCCCGGTGAACGGCGGCCCAGACGCCAAGCGGCACGGCGGCGGCCAGCGCAAAGGTCATGGACATCACCACGATCAGCGCCGAGGCCATCATCTTTTGCCCCAAAAGCTCGGCGATCGGTTTCTTGAAGATCAGCGAATTGCCCCAGTCGCCAGTCAGCATCCCGCCGATCCAATGGCCATATTGCACCAGCAAAGGGTCATTCAGGCCAAGGCTTTGCCGCAGACCCGCCAGCGCCTCGGGGTTAGACTGGGTGCCCATGATCATCATGGCCACATCACCCGGCAGGATGTTGGTGACGGCGAATGTGATCAGGCTGATCAGGAACAGCGTCAAGATCAGCGACAAAAGCCGGTTCAGCACATAAGTCATTTCGGTGCCTTTGATGGGATCTGGCGGGCCGCTCAGCGGCCCGCCAGTGTCAGGTCAGGCGGCGATCCAGACTTTGTGGAAGTTCAGGTTCGAGCCGTTCGGATGCACGACGGTGTCCAGCCCCATCACCTTGGGCTGTGCGCCGATCGTGCCGTTGCGGAACCACAGCAGGATGTCATGGCTTTGATCCCAGATCTGCTGTTGCACCTGTTTGTACAAATCGGCCCGTGCCGCGTCATCCACTGTGATTCGGGCCTTGGCGGTCAGATCGTCGATCACCTGATCCTTTATGGCGCGGTAGTTGAAGGCCCCGGTCGAGTTCCAGACCGAGAAATACAGGAAATCAGGTTCCCACAGGGTAAAGAAGTTCATCATGGTCATCTGATAGTCCTTGTTGACCCAGCACTGGCTTAGCCAATCGGCCCATGTCAGTTGCTCGATGGTCAACTCGACCCCGGCTTGCTTGAACCATTCCACCAGAATCTGCGCGGCTTCGATGTGGTAGGGATAGTTCGTCGTGGCCTTGAACACGATTTTCAGGCTGCCCTCGGGATAGCCCGCCTCGGCAAGCATGGCCTTGGCCCCGGCAATATCCTGTGGGCGCTGCTTGAGGTCCTTGTTGTAGTTCGCCGAGGTCGGAAAGCTGGGCGAGGCGGTCGTGGCCCCCTGACCCCACAAGGCACCCTGCATCAGGGCCTCTTTGTCGATGATCATGTCAAAGGCGATGCGGACCTTGGGGTTCTGGAAAGGTTCGTAGGTGTGGTTCATGTTGACAAAGTCAAAGTTCAGCGGGAACCAGGTCTTGATCTGCAACGACGCATCCTTTTTCAGGTCTTCGACCTGATCGAGCGGGATGTCGTTGATCATGTGCAATTCGCCGGTGCGCAGGCCGGTCAGACGGGTGGTGGGTTCCGTGATCTCGCGCGCCTCGACCGCGTCGAGATAGGACGGGCCTTCCCAATAATCGTCGTGGCGGGCCATCTTGACGACCGTTCCGACCTCGTAGCTTACGAACTTGAACGGGCCGGCGCCCATCGGGTTGGTGCCCTGGGTCGGGCCCGAATCCTTGGGCATGATCACGCCGGCGCCGTTTTCGGACAGGCGCGACAGGAAGGGGGCGTTGACCGCGCTCATCTTGATCACGACGGTCAGGTCATCGGGGGTTTCGATCGCGGCAACATTGTTGAACACCTCAAAGTTGACGGCACCGGTCGCGGGGTCCTTGCAACGCTCGAACGAGTATTTCACATCGGCCGAGGTCATCGTCGCACCATTGTGGAACTTGACGCCGGGCCGCAGTTTGAAAGTGTAGGTCAGGCCGTCGGGTGCAACCTCAAAGCTTTCGGCCAGATTGGGGATCACGTTCAGGTTGGCATCCACCGTCACGATGGACGAATGGATGTTCTGCAGCACCCGGCCAGACGAGGCGGTGCCGGTCTGGTGCATATCCAGATTCTGTGTGGTTTCGGAATGGCCCCAGATCAGGGTGCCGCCCTTGACCGGCTCGCCCTCGGCCATTGCGGCAAAGGGCAAGGCGGTGCTGAACAAGAGGGTGCTGCTGACAAGCGCGGTACTGGTACGAAGAAATTCTCTGCGTTTCATGTTTCAACTCCTTGTTGGCGGGACATTGGGGCCCCTTGGGTGACACGTTGGGTGACAAGATCGCCTGCTTTGTGCAGGGTTTTGATCGGGCGGCGCAGGCTGCCGCCCGGTTTCATTCCGCGAAGGTCGGCCTTTCGTCGGCGACAGCCAAGGCGCGCTCCAGCGCCAAACCCAGCGACAGGATCGGGCCTTCGTCGAACAACCGACCCCAAAGCGAGATGCCCTGCGGCACCCGGAAGGTGCGGCCTGCCGCATCCGCCTCGCCCGTGGTCAGCTTGCCCGAGCCCAGCGAGGCAGGGCTGCGGGTGCCAAGCTGTTCGAACCCGGCGCGCAGATGCAGGCAGGGATGGCCGGTATAGTTGGAGGCGATGAGCATCGGGCCGGTCATGAAGGGGCCGATCAGCACGTCGATGTCGCGGAACAAAGCGTCCAGCGCCTGCATCACAAGGTAACGCAGGCGGTCCAGTTGCACATGATCCACCGCCGACAGAAAACGCGCCTTGCGCATGGTGTTGGGCCAGGCCCCATCGTCCTGCCAGGTCAGGGTGTCATCAAGGTTGGACAGGGTCAGATCCTCGAAACTCGCGGCGGCTTCAGCGTAAAGCGTGTTCATCAGCGCGCCATAGGGCAGGTCGGGCAAGGTGACCTCTTGCACCTGCACCCCAAGCCCCCGCAATGTCGCCAAGGCGGCATGATCGACCGCGGTTGCCCCATCGGCAAAGGCCTCGGCCAGATAGCCCACACGCAGGCCGCCGATCGGCAGGCTGGCGTCATAGACAAAGGGCGCCTCGATGCTGGACCGGTCTGCAGTGTCGGCCCCGTTGATCGCGGCCAGCACGAGGGCGGTATCCTCGACCGACCTGCAAATTGGCCCGACCTTGTCGAGACTGTTGCACAGGGCCATCGCACCCGCCCGCGACACACGCCCGAAGGTGGGGCGCAACCCCGTGGTGCCGCAACGCTGGCTTGGCGAGGTGATCGAGCCCAGCGTCTCGGTGCCGATGGAAAACGCGCACAAACCTGCCGCCGTGGCCGAGGCGGACCCTGCGCTTGACCCGCTGGAGCCTTCGTTCAGGTTCCACGGGTTGCGCGTCACACCGCCGTACCAGATGTCATTGTAAGCAAGGGCACCCACGGTGGTCTTGCCCAGCAAAACCGCACCCGCTGCCCGCAATTTGGTCACGATGGTGGCATCACTGTCCGGCACGCGGTCGCGAAAGGGTTCGGCGCCCCAGCCAGTGACGATGCCCTTGGTGTCAAACAAGTCCTTCAAGCCATAAGGAATTCCGTGCAGCGGCCCAAGGTTGACGCCCGATGCCAGCAGCGCGTCCGCTGCTGCCGCCTCGGCCAGCGCAAGGTCAGCGCTGACCACGGCATAGCATTCCAGCTTGCCGTTCAGCGCGGCAATGCGGTCCAGATAGATCTGCGTCAGGCGCAGGCTGGTCAACCTGCCCGTCGCGATCAAAACCGACAGGTCGGTGACCGGTGCAAAGGCAATGTCTTCGTCCGTCACGGGCAACATATGTGTGACGGCCGATACCGTCACCGAACTGGCCGCATGCGGCATCACGAAACCCGGCAGACGCGGGTCGAACCGCAGCGCCATCGGCACCGAATTTGCCAGCGCCACGCTGCGCCGCGCACGTGCCTGTGTGATCTGGCCTTCCAGATTGTCCAACATTTGCGCACGTTCGGCGGCGGTATAGTCGACACCGACCAGCACCTCGGCGGCCTTGATCATGTCTGCGGTGATCGTGGTCACATCAGTCTCCGTTCTTCTGGGCAGGGATCGATATGCGTTTGAGATTGTCTGAAAGGGTGGTCAGATGCCTGCGCATGGCCGCCTCGGCCCGGTCGGGCAGACCGGCCTCGATGGCATCGATGATCGCGTGATGCTCGTGATCCGATATCTTCAGCGTCTCGACCGACCGAACTTTAGACCGCTGACTGCGCCAGCCTGTATTGCTGCGAATCTCGTCCAGCATGGCAAAGGCCGTCAGCAAAGGCGCATTGCCGGCGGTGCGTGCAATCAGGCGGTGCAGCGCGCCGTCCCACAATTCTGTGCTGTCGGCATCCGACGAGTCCAGCGTGCGTCGCGCCAAATTGCGCATCCGCTCGATATCGGTGGGCGTGGCGCGTTGGGCGGCCATCGCGGCCAGACCCGGTTCGATGCACAGGCGGGCCTGCATCACATCCATGAAATTGGTCTCGCCCACGATGCCAGCCGCCAGAACCTGCGTCGGATCGGGTGCCTGACCGGCAAAAGTCCCCTTGCCCTGTTTGCGCCAGATCAGCCCTTCGGCCTCCAGCGATTCGAGCGCGCGTCGTACCACGCGGCGGCTGACCGACATGATGTCGCACAGATCACGTTCGGTCGGCAATCGACCGTCGGGCAGGGTCAACCCGTTTTCGATCAGCGCAAGCAGCCGCGACCGCACCACTGCGGCGCGGTCTTGCAGTTGGGCAGACTTATCTAGACTCGCCATTTCCGTAACCAATTCTAGTTTGGTTCGTCTACAATAGGGCAGAGGCAGCACGTGTCAACAAGCATAGGGTCAGCCCAGTTGATATCGACCACACCTCCCCCATCCGGCGGAAAATGATGGCATCGCCATGTGGCCATGCCGCTCTCGGTGGCGGAGCGGGCAAATTTCAGGCATCTTGCAAATTCCCCAGCGCGAATCAATCCTTGATTGGACCGTCGAAAGCCAGCGGCGCAGGTCACCTGTCGTGCAGGCTGACCCGAAGTCGCATCGCTGCGCACCACGACGGGCCAGTTCCGCCACGGTGGCAGGGGTGGTCACAACGGCAAAGGCGTGTCCACCAGACGCAAGGACGATGGCAGTCCGTATCACAGCAGGCGTTCTTGCGTGCCCCCCGCCGGCGGCATGCCCTGCCTTCCGCCGTTGCGTTCGTGGCGCGCGCAAACTCTCGGCGCGTCGCGGCCAGAAAAGCGGTATATCAGATCGTCACCGATCTGGATTGTTGTCAGTGTTTGCGGGTGTAAAGGGGTATGCACGGGATAGGAATGGGAATAGGCGGGAAGCTTAGGGGGGGTGTGACGCGCCGGGCCAGGCCTCGACCTGCGGCGCTGGATCTGCTACTCACTCAAAGGTTGAACCTTTAGTTTCTTGCGAAAGGGTTCGGTCGGTCTTGGGGTATTCACGTGAGCGGCAGCGCAGGCAGGTTGGTTTCGACCGAACGAGTTACGGTCACCCCCTCAACATCAGCGATCAAGGGGCGGATTGTCTGGTCGCCAGCCAAATCAATCTGGTTCACCTGCCATGCAGTTCTTGGTCTGGCGGCATTGGTGTTTCTTGCGTCGTCGCAATCCATTTTGGTCTTTCTGATTATGACGTCTGGAACCATCTGTGTGGGCCACTCCGTCGGAATGCATCGCCAGTTGATCCACCGCAGCTTTCAGGCCCCCCTTTGGTTAGAGCGCGTTCTGGTGTGGCTGGGTGCCTTGGTCGGCATGGCCGGGCCATTTGGCATGATCAAGGCGCATGATATGCGGGATTGGCATCAGCGCCAGACCTCTTGCCCACCACATCCCTCGCACAAGGCGGGGGTCTGGCGGGATTTCTGGTGGCAGGTCCATTGCGAATATCGGTTGGACTATCCGCCAAAGTTCGAGATTGAAAAAAGAGTCTCTGACGATGTCTTCTACCGGTTGCTGGAGCGCACGTGGATGCTTCAACAGATCCCGGTTGCCGCCGCGCTCTGGTTGGTTGGAGGCTGGGACTGCGTATTGTTAGGGGTCTGTCTGCGAATAGCCGTATCGCTTTGCGGCCATTGGCTGGTGGGGCATTTTGCGCATCGTCGTGGCCATCAAGGCTGGCAGATTGAAGGGTTGCCCGTACAGGGCTATAATCTGCCACACTTGGCACTGGTGACTTTCGGCGAAAATTGGCATGGAAATCATCACGCCTTTCCGCATTCGGCGCGACTTGGTATCGAACCGCGACAAATTGATCCGGGTTTCGCATTCATCCAGTTTCTTGCCGCCATTGGTCTTGCTTGCAACATTATTGCGCCCGAAAGCCAGACGCCACGCGAGGGTTTGCGGCGGGTTGGTGGTTAGACGAGAGCGACAATCATCCTCTGCTTGCTTTTGCCCGCCAGTAAGACGCTTGCGCAGCAGCGCCGCTCCCGACCTCCCACACGCGAGGGAGCGGTTGCACCGCCTCCAGCAGAGTTTGGTCAGGAGGGGTTGAGACAT
>JBAXXO010000041.1:0-16338 GCA_037127855.1 Alphaproteobacteria bacterium | reverse complement strand
GAAGGACACGCTCTAGTCGGGCGAACACGCATCAATCCTTTAATGCAGCGCGTTCCGCTCTCAAGTGATCAGTTCGCAGGTTTCTTGCCGAACGCGACGGCGAGGATGATGATGCCACCGGCAACCATCATTTGCTCGGACACGTCCAGCCCCATGATGATCAGCCCGTTGTTGATTGTGCCGATCAAAAGCGATCCGGCAAAGGTGCCAATGATCGTGCCGCGCCCACCAAACAGGCTCGTACCACCCAGGATCACCGCGGCAATTGCCATCAACTCGGCCCCCTCGCCAAAGTTGAAGCGGGCGGTTTGCATCATGCCGGTGTAAAGCAGGCCCGCCAGCGCCGCGGCAGTGCCCGACAACAGGAAGGCGATGAATTTGATACGGCGGGTCTTGACACCGGAATATTCTGCCGCCATGCGGTTGCCGCCCGTCGCCAGGATTTCACGACCGAAGCCCGTATATTTCAGGACCACAAAGCCCAGAATTGCCACTGCAACAGACCAGATGACCAAGGACGGGATGCCCAACAGGCTGCCCGACCCGAAGATCGAGTTGTAGGTCTTGTTCGAGACTGCAATCGGGTTGGTATAAGTCACGCGCATGTCCAAGCCGCGAATGAACTGCATCATGCCCAGCGTGACAAGGAAGGACGGAATTCCGATCACCGTGACGAAGAATCCGTTCATGGACCCCACGATCAACCCGGAGGTCAGGCCAGCAACTACGGCCAACGGCCAAGGAAAGCCCGCCTGCATCACCAAGGCGCAGGACAGCGCCGACAGGGCGGCGGTCGAGCCAACCGATAGATCCAACTCTCCGGCTGATATGACAAAGGTCATGGCCACCGCGATCACGGTCACCATCGCCGTCGTGCGGGCGATGTTGAACAGATTGGTCACCGACAAGAATCCTTTGTCGCCGATCGTGATCGCAAAGAACGTCACGACAACCGCAAAGAAGATGTAGACAACGTAGTTCTGCAACTGAACTTTAGGCAGCGCCGTGGTTTGTCGCGGTATGGCCTTGGATTGCATGATGAAGTTCCTCCTCTGTTGCCACGTCACGGCGGTTCATACTTTGGGCAATGCGTCCGCCATGCAGCACCAGAATGCGGTCACTGATTGCCATCAATTCTTCCAGTTCGGAAGAGATCACCAGAACGGCCATGCCTTTGTCGGCCATGGCGCGCACGGTTTCCACGATCTCGGATTTAGCGCCAATATCGACGCCAATTGTCGGCTCGTCCAGTATCAGAAGGCGGGGCGCGCGGGCCAGCCATTTTCCGATCACGATCTTCTGCTGATTGCCACCAGACAACAGACGCGCCAGCTTGTCAGGCCCGTCAGTCTTTATCGACAGATCGCATATCGTGTCCTGCACGACTTGAAGGGCTGCGGCATCTTGCACGAAGTAGTGCCGGGTAAAGCGGTCAAGGTTGGGCAGGATGATATTGGTCGCGACCGAGTGGTCAAGAACCAGACCGAACTTGCGACGATCCTCTGGCACCAGGGCCATGCCGCGTTCGATAGCATCGGCTTGGCTGGTGACAGGGGTGCCGTCAAACAGCACTTCGCCCGACAGAGGACGGCGGCGCCCAAACAGGGTTTCGGCAATTTCGGTCCGGCCCGACCCCATCAGGCCGGCAAGGCCCACGATCTCGCCCTCTCGGATATCAAAGCTGACATCCTCGATCCGCGTCGCCAGCTTCAGGTGGCGGACCTGAACCACGGGACGTGTCGTGTCCGCTACGTGGCGGTCCTTCCAGGTGAATGAGGCGGCATTGCCCGCGCCCAGCATCGCCTCGACGATCAGGGCCACCGACATGTCGGCGCAGTTCGCGGTCAATACCGTTTCACCATCGCGCATCACCGTGACGCGGTCACACAATGTCAGGATCTCGGCCATCCGGTGGGAGATGTAGACGATGGAAATGCCACTGGCCCGCAGGCGGTTCACCAGTTCGAAAAGAGCAGAAGTCTCGGCCTCGGACAGGGAAGACGTGGGTTCGTCCATCACCAGAATCCTTGCCTTTTTTGACAGGGCCTTGGCGATTTCAACGATCTGCATGTAGCCGACGCTCAGCGTGCTTACCAAGGCGTTTGGGTCTATATCGACACCCAGTTCCTGCAGGATCGCACGCGAACGGTGGACCATCTCGGCCCCATTGATGAAGGGGGTACCCTTGAAATGCGGCTCGCGCTTCAAGAAGATGTTCTGGGCCACGGTCAAGGTGGGCACCAGCGAAAATTCCTGAAAGATCATCGCAACGCCGGCCCGTTCCGCAGCGGCCGCGCCATAGAGGTCAGCCGATTGCCCCTCGATCGCCACAGTGCCACCGTCGCGGGTATAGACCCCGGTCAGGATCTTCATCAGGGTGGATTTGCCAGCGCCATTGCCGCCCATCAGGGCATGAACTTCGCCTTTGCGCAGTGTGAAACCAACACGCTTGAGCACCGGAATCGAGCCGAATGATTTGGCGATGTCCGTCATCTCAAGGATCAGGGGTGCGGTCATGGCGGTGTTCCCAAAAAGAAAAGGGGCGCAGCTTTTGCCGCGCCCCGATTGGTCTCAGTTGGCCAGAGCGGCGGCCATTTCTGCCGGCAGATCGACACGGTAAATCGTCTTGTACGATTCTGCCAGATTGCCGCGCTCAACTTTCACCGGCGGCACCACGACGTAAGGGGGCGTCGGTTCCCCGATCAGGGCCAACGCACCTACCTTGGCTTCAGCCACGCCCTGGTCATAAGGACGCTGCGAGGAAATGCCGGCGATAAAGCCGTTCTGTGCCATGTTCAGTGCGACGATCTGGTCGAAGTTCTCATTCACAATCTTGAAGTTCTCGGGCGTGCGGCCCGCCACGGTGGCCGAAGTTACAGCCCCCATAGCCGGAATGGACCAGCTGGCATAGACGCCATCTAGGTTTGGATAGCGCGCCAGCAGGCCATCAGCCACTTCCTGACCCTTGTTGGGGTTGTTGTGGCCGGCGGCAGCGATCACGTGCAGGTCAGGATATTTGGCCATGACACGGGCGATGAAGCCTTCGTAGCGCAGGTTGGTCACATAGAAGTCGGCGGCATAGTACATTGCCGCAACGTTGCCCTTGCCACCCAGCGAGTCGGCCAGTTCGTCGGCCAAATACATGCCCAGTTGCAGATTGTCAGACGAGATGATCGACGAGTAATCTTTGCCGGCCGTCATGCCTTCGACAGCTTGGTCGATGAACACGATCTTGGTGCCTGCAGCGGCGATCTTTTGATAGGCCGACGCCGTGGTCTGGCCATTCAGCGGGATCGAGACCAGAAGGCTGGGCTTCAAAACGCCAATGGTGTCGAGGTCAGCAATCTGCTTGGCGTCATCCCAATTGGCGTTGGTTTCCGCAACGACCTTGATGCCCATGGATTCAAAGGTTTCCTTCAGACCGATCAGCTGCTGGCTGGCCCAATCGTCGCCCATCCAGCCCATCGAGATGGCGACTGTGAAGTTGCCCGCCTTGACCTTGGCAATTTGCTCGTCCGTCAGCTTCAGGTCGGCGGCCGGGAAGCCCTTGGCCCCGTCCTGCCCATCCGAAACGACGACACCTTCCAGGCTGTCCAACTTGGCCAGTTCCATCGTCTTGTCCGACGGAGCTTTGTACCACAGCGGGTGCTGAATGTCCGCCGCGATCTCTGCCATGGCAAAGCCCGGCATAACGGCAACGGACAGGGCAAGTGCCGCGCGCTTGAAACTCAGGTAGTTCATTGTCTTCTCCTCCAGTTTTATGATGTGACAAAGCCTCCTCTCTACAGAGGCCTGTCGGTTTGGGGTCATTCAGGTGGTCTTGGTTTCGGCTCAGGGCCGGTTCAGCATGAACTCGCGCAGTGTCAGGGCCAGACGTTCGGGCATTTCCAGAGCGAGGCTGTGGCCACATTCCTGAAACACTTCCGACCGTTCAACACTGACAGCCATCTTTTCCATCTGATCCCGCACCAGTTCGCCAAAGAATTCCGGCGCGCCGATGGTAAGAATCGGAAGAGTCAGTTTGGACTGCTTGAGTTCCTTGTTGATGCGGGCGTTTTTCATGCCGGCACGGTAGGTTTCCAGACAGCCGCGCAGGCCACCGGGTGCCGACAGACGGGCGATCCATTCATCGATCGCCTCATTGGTAATGGCGTTGGGGTTCCAGGTTTCCGCCTTGATCCAGAATTCCCAAAACTCGCGCTCGCGTCCTGTGATCAGCATTTCGGGCAGATGGGGGATCCAGAAGAAGGGGATATGCCAAACCCAGACGCCGCGCAGGTTGAACTGCGACGAAACGTTTTCGGGCGTGAAATTCGACCACTCTTCAAGCCCCTCGCCTGATAGCAACATCTCGGAAAACGACAGGGTCTTGACCCGCGCCCGTTCGGTGGCGGCTAGGGCATAGGCAAATTCCGCGCCGCGATCTTCGCCGTGCAAATGGAAGCTGTCATGGCCCAGATGCGTCATCAGCGCCGCCATGTCGCGGGCGTTGGTCAGGCTGTCATAGCCTTCCTCGGCTGGGGGTTTGTCGGTATCGCCAAATCCGCGCAAGTCGGGTGCCACCACCCGGAAATAGGGTGTCAGCAAGGGAATCAGTTTATACCAGTAGAAATGCGTCTTGGGTGTTCCATGCAGCAAGAGCAGCGGCTCGCCCTGTCCGGCCGTGACATAGTGCATTCGGATGCCGTTCACCCTGGCCCGGCCATGCGTGACGGGTGCACCCGTGTGATCGAAGATTTCTGCCATGCTGCCCCACCTCCCGAAGGAACATTTATCACTTTTAGATAAACTATGTTCACGCAAGCTGTCAATCTTGAAAAACTCGGCTGAAAGGAAGTTTCCGCGAAGTTGCCCGGCTGCCTGCTAGGCTGCGTCCGCAAAAAAGACAGGCTAGGGGGTTCGAGCGAAGGTGCAACCCACTTCAGAAACGTGTGTTTAAAGGCAAAATCCTTCATGGTTACAGGCATTATGCTCAGATTTTCCCGGTCCAACACCGAACTGGCGCAACGGGCTGTTGAACGCCAAAGGCGGGCATTCTGTGCAGGGCTGGCCTCAGGCATCTGGAAACGAAAGGGTTGCCGTACACTTTGTCAGGCATGCGCATCTATGTACAAATCCCGACCAGATCCGTGGCAGCGCCTGTCAACCGGTGTGCATGGTTTGCTACCCTGGCTCAGCGGCACAGCGATGCGACGCCGCGCAAACCCCGGCATCCCGTTCCGGTAAAGGTGATTCGTATGTCGCGCGCAGGTCAGCGGTTTTGCAGTTCGAAGCTCAACCGCGCGCGGAAAACGTCCGGCATCATCCAGTTCGGTTGATGACCCAGCAGGGTCTGCAAGAAACCAACGGAGAATGCCGCATCCATGGTGACGTTTTCCTTGAAAGACCACCAATGCCGCAGGTCGTCGATGGCGGGGGATACCTGTGGCTTGTCCTTGAATTCCTGCTGCAGGGCTGCCGAATGCACGGTCAGACAGAACATCGTACAGGCATAGCCTTCGGGCCAAAAGGCCGCTGCAGAGTCGGTCGCAGCCTTACTGGGATGCGACAGAGCGACCAGCGGCATGTCCGCCGTCAATTCACGCAGCATCAGACCGGCGGCAAACTCGAAATAGTCGTGGCGGTCTTTGGGGTCGATGGGTTTTTGCCGTTCGACAGAGCGCAGCCAGCGCACGAAGACGGCCGCCAACTTGACTTCATCGACCTTGTAGGCACAGCCAATCCTTGCCCCGATGGCCCCGACATAGGCGTCAAAGGCCGCACGGAACCAACGCATGCGCCGCACCGCAATGCGCAGCGGCTCATTGGTTGGAGGCAAGCTGCCAGACAGCGGGGGCAGATCAGACATGAGCGGCAAACTCGGCATAAAGCGCCGCAAGCCGACTGCTGTCTTGTGCGACAAAGGCTGCATCCGCCTCGGTCGCGACGGCCATGGCCAGATCTGTCGCCGAGCCAAGCGCCGCCTCGTCATCGGCTTCGCTGCGATCAGACTGCATCCACAGCATGATGGCAAAGATTGCCGTGTGTTCCAGCGAATTGCCCCGCACAAGGGCCGCATCCTGTGCCGAGGTGCCGCGCATCACCTTGGCCTGCGCCAAGGCCAGTGACAACACACCTGCGACGGCTGCATCAGAGCCACGCCTCTGGTCATCCGTCAGGCCTTGATAGGCCAGCCGCGCCGCCGTTTCGCTGACAAAGACCGATGGCGCGTTCAGACGCCGCAGAACCAGCCGCAACGCCGCGTAGACGCCCTGCGCAAAGGCATCTTCCGCACCACCATCCCGCGCCTTCAACGGCTCCACCAGCAACCCATGCGGGCTTTCGTTCGCACCCAAAGCAAACCGCGCAATGCCAGAGGCGACCTCGTTCAGGCCCTTGGCAAATTCACCAACTTCCCGCAGCACCACCCCAGCCAGTTCGGCTGCAGGGCGCGGCAACTGGTCCACCGGCATCACGTCCAGCAAGGTCTCGCCGCCGCGCCGTACGGCATGTCGCAACCCACGCAGCGCGTCGCGCAGCGGCATTGCATCTGGCAGCGGATTGGGCAACGGCTTTGGCATGTGCTCTCTGATGTTCATCGTGCCACCATAAACCATCGGGGGCGGCGCGAAAAGCTAATCGTTGCGGCGGTGCGGCGTCGTGGCGATGAATTCCATCGTCTGCGCCAGATCGCGCACCCCGGCCTGGCTGCCCAGACCGGTCGCATTCTGGGCCGAAGAAGCCTGCCCCAGTTGCACACATTCCGTCGGTGTCAGCCCCAGATGCAGGCCCGTCGCAAAGCCGCCGTTGAAGCAATCGCCACAGCCGCAGGTGCATTTGACCTCGACCTGGAAAGAGGGTGTCTGGAATGCTGTGCCATTCTTGTGACTGTAAAACGCGCCCTGCGCCCCAAGGGTCAGGATCACGCAGCCCGCCCCACGATCCAGCAGGAACCGCGCCAGATCGTGGTTTTCGCGCAGGCCAGACAGCGCCCGCGCCTCTTCTTCGGACGGAATGAAGTAATCGGTATAGGGCAGCAATCGTTCAACCTTCGGCAAATCGGCTGCGGTCGAGGCAAAGACATCCAGCGTGGTGATCACGCCACGCCTTTTCGCCTCGGCCATGATTTCAGCCGTCCGTCCGGCATCGTCCATGCGATTCATCAGGCCAACCCCGCCCACATGCAGGATCCTCGTGTTCAACACGCGGTCCATTTGGGAATCGTCGATGAAGAAGCCATCCGTCGCCCCACGTTTGTGCAGCGCCGGGCGCTGCCCGTCGGCCCGCGTGGTCACAATCGAAGACGACGTGGAAAAATCCTCGCATCGCTGCATCAACGCTGTGTCCACGCCGAACTTGTTCAGCTTCATCAAAACCCAGTCGCCCATGTCGTCACGGCCCACACCGCCCACGGCCTGGGTTTTCAGCCCATGCTTGGCCGCCACGATGACAGCACTTCCCGCCGCGCCTGAGACCGCCAGGGTAAGCTCCTCGACAAAGTAGGTATCCCCTTTGGGTGGGATCTGGCTTACCGGCCGGCATAGCGCGTCAAAGGTGATGAAACCCATTGCGGTGTAGTCAAATCTTTCTGTCATGCTTCCCCCGTTTGGCGCGCTTGATCGTTCAGTCGTTTCATGGGCCCCGATCAAACCCCAGACCTAAGGTCATGTCGATACCGGAGCTGCCCCGCAGCACGCCGATACTTTCAGATCAGGCTGCCGTCGCTTCTCTTCTTGCCGTGGTGTCACTGTCAGCGATCTGCGCGCTTGCACACTGCCCGCGCGTGACGGGAATTTGAACATTGGCACCATTTTCTTATTGTGTGTGCAGATAATTGAGCGTGTCAATCTGATTTATAGCTGTTTCATCCCCATAAATGAGTGAACTTATGATTGACAGAAAGGCAAATGTACATGTAACAAAGCTCAACTCGAGACAGGAGAACCCCGATGCCCACCAATGTCGCCCTGACGGGCCTGGCCAAGGATCTGGCCGCACGCGCCGAGACTGGAAAACCGGTCCGAATTGGGCTTGTGGGTGCGGGCGAGATGGGGACCGACATCGTAAGCCGCGTCGCCCACATGCGTGGCATTGAAATCGGTGCGATCAGCGAATTGAACCCGCAGGCGGCCGAGCGGGCTGTCACCATCGCCTATGGCGACCCCGACCGCGCGATGACCACCGAGACAACCGACAGCCTAAACGCCGCGATCGAAGCCGGCCGGATCGCCACGACGAAACATGTTCACACGCTGCTAGAATCGGGCCTGATCGACGTCGTGGTCGATGCCACGGGCATTCCGTCGGTTGGCGCGGAGATCGGCCTTGCGGCGATGGAGCGTGGTAAGCATCTGGTGATGATGAATGTCGAGGCCGACGTGACCATCGGTGCCTATCTGCGGTCCGAGGCGGAACGACTTGGCGTGATCTATTCGCTGGGTGCGGGTGACGAACCTTCGTCCTGCATGGAACTGATCGAGTTTGTCAGCGCTATGGGCCACCGCATCATCAGCGCGGGCAAGGGCAAGAACAACCCGTTGAACTTTGATGCCACACCCGACGCCTATACAGAGGAAGCCGTCCGCCGCCATATGAACCCTCGTATGCTGGTCGAATTTGTGGACGGGTCCAAGACCATGGTCGAAATGGCGGCCATCGCCAATGCGACCGGCCTGATCCCGGACTGCCCCGGCATGCACGGCCCCGCCTGTTCGCGAGATGAGTTGAACAAGGTGCTGATCCCGCAATCCGCAGGCGGCGTGCTGTCATCGGCCGAGGGGCGGGTTGATTACTCCATCGGCAAGGGCGTGGCACCGGGCGTGTTCGTCGTGGCCGAAATGGACCACCCCCGCATCCGCGAACGGATGGAAGATCTGAAGATGGGTGAAGGCCCCTATTTCACCTTTTTCCGCCCCTATCACCTGACCAGCCTTGAGGTGCCGCTGACCTGCGCAAGGGCTGTGCTGTATGGCAAGGCCGACATGGTGCCGATGGCTCGCCCGGTGGCCGAGGTTTGCGCCGTGGCCAAAAAGGACATGGCCGTGGGTGAAACACTCGACCAGATCGGTGAATACTGCTATCGAGCTTGGATCATGACGGTGCCCGAGGCGCGCAGTGCCGGGGCAATTCCCTGCGGTCTGCTGACCGGGGCTAAAGTCACTGCGCCCATCAGGAAGGGCGACCTGATCACCCGCACGAACACCGCTGTGCCCGCCAACAGCAAGATCGCCGCCCTTCGGCTGCGGCAAGACGCTATGCTGGGATTGTGAACATGGCCACCCTGACCTCCGACAACCGTCCTTTCGCCATCCGCCACTATGCCCCTGCGCAACTGCGCGAGGCGCTGAAACGGATGTACCTGATCCGCCGCTTTGAAGAGGGTGCCGAAGATTGCTACACCCGCGGCCTGATCCACGGCACGATGCATCTGTCCATCGGGCAGGAAGGCAGCGCCATGGCCAGTTGCATGGAACTGACCGACGCAGACAAGATCACTTCGACCCACCGTGGCCACGGGCATTGCATCGCCAAAGGGGCTGATGTCGGCCGGATGTTCGCGGAATTCTTTGGCAAGGAAACCGGCTATTGCCATGGCCGTGGCGGATCCATGCATATTGCCGATGTGAAAACCGGCAATCTTGGGGCAAATGGTATCGTGGGCGGTGGGCTGCCCATTGCGGTGGGCGCTGCCCTTTCGGCCAAGCGCTTGGGCAAATCTGACGTCACGCTTTGCTTCTTTGGCGATGGTGCCAATAACGAAGGCGCGTTCCACGAATCGCTGAACATAGCCAGCGTCTGGAAGCTGCCGGTAATTTTTGTTTGCGAAAACAATGGGTACGGCATGTCCACGTCAATGGCGCGGTCCACCGCTGTCAAGCATATCTCGCAGCGTGCGGCGGGGTATTCCATGCCGGGCGTCACTGTAGACGGCAACGATTTTTCTGCCGTGGCCGAAGCCCTGCACATCGCCATTTCCCGTGCCCGCGCGGGTGAGGGGCCAAGTCTGGTTGAAAACCTGACCTATCGCTGGCGCGGCCATTCCAAATCCGACCGCAACCGCTATCGGACCAAGGACGAGATTGAAGACTGGATGAAAAAAGACCCCATCGCCCGTTTTCAGGCCGAGTTGATCGCCCATGGCATTCTGGATGATGCGGCGGCTGAGGCCGTTGCAGCCGAGGCCGTCGCCGATGTGCAAAAGGGCATCGAATTCGCCAAAGCCAGCGCCGCACCGCAACTGTCCGAAGTCACCCGCTACGTCTACGCCGAGGCCTGAACATGAATGTCGCACTCAATGCCGTAACGCCGGGCAAAACAGAACCGCGCATCCTGTCTTATGCCGAAGCCATCCGCGAGGCGATGGCCATAGCCATGCAGGCCGACCCGGCCGTGATCCTGATGGGCGAAGATATCGGTGTTTATGGCGGGGCCTTTCAGGTCACACTGGACCTGATCGACCGCTTTGGCCCTGAAAGGGTGATGGATACGCCGATTTCGGAACTGGGCGGTGCTGGGGTGGCAGTGGGGGCGGCGCTGACCGGCCTCAAGCCAATTTTCGAATTCCAGTTTTCCGATTTTGCGATGCTGGCGATGGAACAGATCGTCAATCAAGCGGCCAAGCTGCGCTACATGCTGGGGGGCGAGGCTTCGGTGCCGGTTGTGTTCCGAATGCCGTCCGGTTCGGGAACCGGGGCTGCGGCGCAGCACAGCCAAAGCATTGAAGCATGGTTTGGCCATGTGCCGGGGCTTAAGGTGCTGCAACCCTCGACCCCCGAGGATGCCAAGGGGATGCTGTTGGCGGCCTTGGCCGACCCCGACCCCGTGATGATCTTTGAACACAAACTGCTGTACAAGATGCGCGGCCCGGTTCCCGAAGGCAGTTACCTGACCCCCATCGGCAAGGCCTTGGTTCGTCGTGCCGGGACCGATCTGACCATCGTCGCAGGATCGATCATGCTGCACCGTGCGCTGGAGGCTGCCGAGAAGGTGGCCACCGATGGCATCGACGTTGAAGTGATCGACCTGCGCTCGATCCGCCCGATTGACCGCGACACCATCCTGACCTCGGTCCGCAAGACGGGAAAGCTGCTGGTCGTGTATGAGGGCGTCAAGGCCTACGGCGTCGGCGCAGAAATCAGCGCCATGGTCGCGGAGAGCGATGCCTTTGATTATCTGGACGCGCCAATCCTGCGCCTGGGGGCTGCCGATGCGCCCGTGCCGTATAACCCCGATCTGGAACGCGCCTCAGTACCGCAGGCGGGCACAATCGAAGCCGCCGCCCGCCGCATTGTCCGGCGCGAGGTTTAAGGCATGCCAGTCGAAGTGATCCTGCCCAAAGTCGATATGGACATGACCCATGGCACGCTTGCCACCTGGCATGTGGCCGAGGGGCAGATGGTGCAGAAGGGCGCTGCGCTGTTTGACATCGAAACCGACAAGGCGGCGATGGAGGTCGAGGCCCCCGAAACCGGTTATCTGCGCCGGATCGCAGCTCAGCCCGGCGACAAGGTGGCCGTGGGCACGACGATTGCCTGGCTTTATGCCGATGGCGAGGCCGATGGTGCAGCCCAACCCGCACCGGCCTTCACCCTGAAATCGCAGGAGGGTCCGCAGCCGACCGAAGTCATCCTGCCCAAAGTCGATATGGACATGACCCATGGCACCCTGGCCGTCTGGCATGTGGCGGAAGGGGAGATTGTCCAGCAAGGTGCCGCCCTGTTCGACATCGAAACGGACAAGGCCGCGATGGAGGTTGAAGCCCCCGCCACCGGGCGCCTCTCTCACATCATCGCACAACCGGGCGACAAGATCGCCGTTGGGTCCATCGTGGCCTGGCTTTACCCAGTGGGCGCGACCCTTGGCCCGGCACCTGTGGCCGCGATATCGCGACCCCCACAGCCCGAACCAACAACGGCGCCCGTTCCCGCACCCGCAGCCTTGGAGATCCCCGCAACCACCGCCAAACGGGCAACTCCTGCCGCGCGAAAAATGGCCCGTGAACTTCAGGTTCCGCTCACCGACGTGACCGGCACAGGCCCGCTTGGCCGCATCCAAAAGGACGATGTCAAGGCTCTGATGGCGGACGACACAGCCCCTGTCATTTCTGATGCGCCGCCCCTGTCGAGCTGGACACAAGAGACCGGTCCCTTGCACGTCTCACGTCGCAAGGGTCAGGGCTTACCGATCATCCTTTTGCACGGCTTTACCGCAGATAGCCAATCCTGGGCCCCGCTGGAAAAGGCGCTTGGCCCTGTACGCCCCCTCATCCGCATCGACCTGCCTGGCCACGGCAAGTCACCCAAACGGCAGGTCCGCAGCTTCAAAGACCTGTCCCGAATGATCGTTGAGGCTTTTGATGAGGCCACGCGCGATGTCGAGGGCGTTCACATCGTCGGCCACTCTCTTGGTGCGGCGCTTGCCCTTGCCTTGGCCGATCTCAGGGGGCGGCGCGTCGCCAGCCTGACGCTGATCGCCCCGGCGGGCCTAGGCCCCGAGATTGACGCAGCGGCATTGGGCGGCATTGTGCGTGCCAGCCGTGTCGAAAGCCTTTCCCCATGGTTGCGCCGTTTGACAGCCACCCCCGAAGGCATCAGCGACGATTATGCCAAAGCCGCCATGCGCCTGCGTATGGATCCCGCCCTGCGCGCCTGTCAGGCTGACATGACGCATGCCCTGTTTCCCGATGGCGTTCAGGCCTTTGACCTGCGCCCAGCCCTTAAGCGCGCTGAATGTCCCGTGCAAATCCTATGGGGGCGCAACGATCACATCGTGCCCTCCAATCATGGTATAGTGGCAGATGGTGAATTCGCGCTTCATCTTCTGTCTGGCACAGGGCATATTCCGCAAATAGAACGCCCAGACCGGGTGGCGCGGATCACCAATCGGTTGATCAGCGCCGTTGAGACTGTTGGCTGATCAAAGGGTTTCTACCTGTCATGCAAATTGCAGTTCAAAGCGTCGGCATTCAAAGCGAGGCAGACAGACTGCGGGCGCGCGCAATCTGGCTTTACCATGTTGAAGGTGCAACTCAGAACGACATCGCAAACCAGCTTGGCATAAGCCGGGTCATGGTGGTCCGCCTTCTGGCCGATGCCCGTCGCAGAAACGAGGTGCGCATCACAATTGCCGCCCCGTTGACCGAGTTGTTGCTGCTGGAGCGAGAGGTGGAAACCTGCTTTGGCATCAATCGGGTGATCGTGGCACCCTTTGTCGATGCTAGCGCCGATCCGGTAAAGGTGATCGCTGCCGCAGCAGGCAATTTCATCTCGGGCGAGATGAAACCGGGCATGACGGTAGGCGTGGGTTGGGGCCGCACGCTGTTCAACACCTTGCCTTTCATCACCGGGGCCACGCTGGATGATTTTCGCGTCGTCTCTTTGTTAGGGGGCATCGCCGCTGCCCGCCGCTTCAACCCCGCTGAATTTGCTTGGCAGTTTGCCGAACTTTTTCAGGGCGAGGGGTTCCTGATCCCGGCCCCCGCTGTCGTGGACAGCCCCGAAACCAAATATGCCCTTCTGGAACGCTGCGGGCTGTCTTCGATATTCGAGATGGCCGACAAGCTGGATATGGTGCTGCTGTCGTGCGGTGGGATCAGTTCGCTGACCACCAGCTATCGCACTGGTTATCTATCCGAAGCTGACCGCCGATCGCTGATCGACGCTGGGGCCATCGGGGACGTCTTGTACAATTTCATCGACGAAAACGGTGAACTGGTGGATCATGAAGTGAACGGCCGCGTCATCTCGGTCAATCTGGCGCGGTTGCGCCGCACGCCCGAGCGGGTGCTGATTTCGGGCGGTAAGGAAAAGCTGGCAGCCATCCGCGCAACAATCCGCACGGTAGGCCCGACGGTGCTGATCACAGATGAGCAAACGGCACTGGCACTTTTGTCCTGACGGTAGGTTCTTCCCAAGGCGGACCAACCTGTGCTTTCATCTCGGGTCCACAATATCTCAGTCGAAGGTGAGCGCCCGGATGTCGATGCTAAGCACCATTCTCAGATCTTCCGGGCGAACTAGCGGATGCGGCCGATGATTTGGATCTCTTCGGCACTGCGCTGATACTCGGGATAGACCTTGTTATCCGAGATAACCCGCACAGCGGGCGGATCGCTGTTCGGGATATGCTCAAGCCGCTTGGGAATCAGCCCCATGCCGTCGTCGAGTAAGAAGATGCCGGGCGGATTGGGCAACTGGCGCGTCATGTCGACCAGCACCGCATCGCTGCCGAGCAGGGTCGGGGCCATGCTGTCTTCTTCGACCTGCATGAACCGTATTTCACGCAGCATTGCCCGACAGCAGTGACATGAAGCTGGCCGCCGACGTGGTCGCGACATTGGCCCTTGGCGGATAGGGATAGATGTCGAGGTCGAGCTTGGGTGTGTGGTTGTCTTATGAAGAAGTCGGCTCCTCGGATAGGAAGGGGCCACTGCCCGCCACGCCATTCGTGGCGGGCAGTGGCGGCGGTTGGATCGTGACGCGCTTGGTCGTGAGGGACTGTGCGAGAGTTCGATCCGTTGTCCGGCAATGGTTTGCCGCCAAACCATGAAAGGGGGCCGCCGTCTTCACCAAGGACCTGAACGGATAGGCCTGTGACACGTCACGCATGACAAGCATGGGACTGGCGAAGATGGCTGAGTTTACCATTGGCGTCGGCATTTCGAAATCCCATCTCGACGTCTTTGGACTGGAGGATGAAGCCGCTCGGAGGTTTGAGAATTCAGCAGCGGGATTTCGCGCTCTGCTCAAATGGCTGTGCAAGTCCGCAGTGTTGCGGATCGTGTTCGAGGCGACCGGGCCGTATCATCGGGCGTTCGAGACGGCGCTTTCAGGCAAATACCCGCTGGTGACGGTCAATCCGCTGCAGGCGCGGCGCGTCGCCGAAGCCTGCGGCACAGGTGCCAAGACCGACGCGGTCGACGCCCGCATACTGGCGCGCATGGGGCCGCACTTGCGCTGGAACCGGACGGGTCCGTCAGCGAGAAACTGAATGAGCTCAGGGATTTGCAGGTGGCGCGCGCGGGCCTGATCCACGTACCGGCCTGATCAAGGAGCGTACCCGCCTGCACAATCGGGGTCATGTGCAAACAAGCCCGGTGCTGAAACGCCAGACCAAAGCGCGCCTGGCCTTGCGAGAGCGGGTTGTGTCGGCTCAAGTCAACCTGACCCGACACAACTCGCTCTAAGGCTAGTCAAATACAGGCTTTTTCCGATTCATGAATGCCGTGCAGCCCTCTTTGAAATCCAGGCTCTCGAATCCAGCAACAAACCTCGCGTTCAAGTCCGCACAGACTGCTGCATCAGGGGAGGTCAGTTGGTTGATGGCGGCTTTGGTCGCGCGGATTGATAAGGAGGAAAGCTCTGCCAAGCCGTCGGCATAATTTGTTGCCTCTTGCAGTAATGTTGCTGCGGGCAAGATGCGTTCGATCAGGCCGATCGCCAGGGCCTCTTCCGCGGCGATCAGCCGGGCCGAGAAAAGCAAGTCCTTGGCGCGTGCAGGTCCGACCTTTTCCATCAGTTGCGCGGTATCTTCGGGGCTGTAGCCAAGCCCGAGCCGGGCGGCGGTGATGCCGAAGCGGGCCTCGGGGGCGGCAAAGCGAAGGTCGGCCGCCAAGGCCAGGCCGCAGCCACCACCGACGCAGGCCCCTGCGACAACAGCGATGACGGGCCTGTCCAGTATGCGTAGCCGTGCCTGGGCTCGCCTTACCATCGCATTGTAGGCGGTGGTCGCTTCCGACGTGGCATAGACATCTTCGAATTCGGTGATGTCCGCACCCGCCGAAAAGGTCGCCCCGACTTCGGCCGCGCCGGTCAGCAAGACAGCCCGAATGCCGGGATCGGCTTCGATCCTGTCACATATCAGCGGGATGGCATGCCACATCGCCCGCGACATGGCATTGCGGCGGTCGGGGGCATTGATCTCAATCCGGGCGACTCGGGCTTGGTGCAGGATCAGGCGGCCATCGGCAAAGGGTGTCATCGTGCTCTCCGTTTCACAGGCCGTCGTATAGGGCGGCCACAAGGGCACGGGCACGCGCGGACGATCCCATGCCCGCTGCCATTTCGCCCGTCACATAGCCAAATGCAAGTCCAGCCTCGGGGTCGGCAAAGCCCGTGGCACCGCCCGCGCCCCAGTGACCCAAGGCCCGTGCCGAGGGGCCGAAATCAATGCCGGGGGGGAGAGACAGTTCCACCCCCGCACCATAGCGCAGCGGGATGCCGAGGATGGGGTCTGGCCCGTCGCTTGCCGCGTGCTGCTTGGCAAGATCGGCCCGGCGTTCGGCGGACAAGAAGCCGGGGGCAATGAGGGCGTCATACAACCGCGCCACGCCAAGCGCCGTGGCGTGGCGCGGTTGTATGA